>JAGQTK010000001.1 GCA_020439065.1 Microthrixaceae bacterium | reverse complement strand
CGAGCAGCGCGCGCAGGCTGACGGTGTCAACCTCGGGCTCCTGGTCGACGCGCTGCGTCGCACCCTCGCCGATCTGGCCCCGCAGGCCGAGACCTACGCGACCGTGGCCCTCGCCCCCATCGGTGCCGGCGGCCGCAACGTCGATGTCGTGCGCCTGGCCCTGCACGAGCCCACCGCCATCGCCCGCACCAAGGCCGAACCCGAGCCCGAGGATCGCGCCCCCGAGGGCGTCATCGTCGACATCTCGCGCAAGCGCCTGCTGCTCGACGGCGACTCCGCCGCGCTGACCTTCAAGGAATTCGAGCTCCTGCAATACCTCGTGCTGCGCGAGGGACGCACGATCGAGCGCGCCGAGCTCGTCGCATCGCTGTGGAACGGCGCGACCGGCGACGACATCCCGAACGAGCGCACGATCGACGTGCACGTGCGGCGCCTGCGCGCCAAGCTCGGCAGCTACGAAGACATCGTGCGCACCGTGCGCGGCGTCGGCTACCGCTTCGACCGCCACGCCGACGTCTCCATCCGCTTCGGCCACGGCACTCCCTCGCCCGACCGCTTCTAGCGCGAACACGCCCGCCTCGTTCATGCGCGCGGTGCGCCGGCCTCAGCCTGGCGCACCGCGCGCACGCGTTCCCGGCCCGAACACGCGCCCCGCCCGCCCCGGCGCGCTGTCAGGAGCGGCCGCTAGCGTGATCCCATGAGCGCCACCGAGCCCGAGCCCGAGCCCCGCGCGGCGCGGATCGACACGGTGTACCGGCCGCAGCATCCACTCGATTTCTGGACCACGGTCGGCCAGACCCGGCGCGGGCGTAACGACCCGACGCACCTTCACGATCGCGGGGTGTTCTGGCGTGCCAGTCGCACGCCCCGGGGCGTCGCCACGCTCGCGGCCAGCCCGAGAGGCGACGGTTCGATCGATGCCTCGGCCTGGGGGCCCGGCGCCGAATGGGCCATCGCGCAGCTGCCCGCGCTGCTCGGCGCGCTCGATGACCCGGCGCCGTTCGAGGCCCACCACCACCCGCTCATCGCGGCGGTGCACCGCCGCAATCCGGGGCTTCGGCTCACCCGCACCGACCTCGTCTTCGACGCCCTGGTCGCCTCGATCATCGAGCAGAAGGTCACCGGCCTGCAGGCCTTCGGCGCCTGGCGCGTGCTCGTGACCCGCTTCGGCACGCGGGCTCCCGGGCCCGCGCCGCGTGCACTGTTCGCGCCGCCGCCCATCGCGGGCTGGGGCGCGATCGCCTCCTGGGCGTGGCACCGTGCCGGCGTCGAGCCGCCGCAGTCGCGCACCGTCGTGCGGGCTGCACGGGTCGGGCAGCGACTCGCGGAGGCCACGGCCGCCGCTGTCGACGGGCCGGCGCGCGACCGGGTCCTGATGAGCCTGCACGGCGTCGGCGTCTGGACCTCGGCCGAGACGCGCATCCGCGCGCTCGGCGACGCCGACGCCGTGAGCTTCGCGGATTTTCATCTCGCCAACCAGGTCGGGTACGCGCTGACCGGGTCGCGGGTCGACGACGACGGGATGCGCGAGCTGCTGGAGCCCTGGGCCGGGCAGCGCCAGCGGGTGGTGCGGCTCATCGGGCTCAGTGGCGCGCAGGAGCCGCGTCGGGGTCCGCGGCTGCACCCCGAGGATCACCGCGGCCGCTGACGCGGTGGCTCGCGCGCCGACGACGGCTCGCCGTCCCGCGGCGCGTCCGCCGCATGGCCCGTCGCACCCTGCCTAAGCTCAGGGCATGAGTGAAGATCGCGGCATTCGCTGGGCGTCCTCGATCCTGATCTGGGTCTGGTCGGCCGGGATCGCGGTCGCCGCGTTCGTGGGCGTGTTCTTCGGCACGAGCAGCGGCAACCTCATGATCGGCCTGACCTGGGGGATCGCGCTCACGATCGCCTGGGTCGCGGTGTTCGCGATGGTGCGCGCACAGCGGCGAAAGGGGCTGCGCATGCGCGAGCCCCGTCGCGATCCGGGCGACGCCGTCGACACCGCCCCGCGCACGTCCGGCGGCACCGCGGCACGCGATGACCGCCCCGCGTCGTAGGCTTGGCCCATGCACGCACACCGCCCCCCGCAGCAGAGCTACGTTCGCGCCCGCTGGAAGCTGTGGCTCGGCATCGCCACCATCGTCATTCTGGGCGTGATCATCGGGATCCTGATCGACCAGTTCTGGGTGATGATGACGGTCGCCCTGGCGGTCTCGCTGGGCTGGCTGATCGCCTATGAGGGCAATCGCAGCCGCTGGAACCGCCCGCCCGACGACGACGGCGCGGTGCTGTAGCGCGCACGCCGGTTCGCCGCGCTAGCCGAGCAGCTGCGGGCGCTCCCACTTCGCCCCGCGCACGTGCTGGTCGAGAAACGCGAAGACGGTCTGGTACCAGATCACCGCGTGCTGGGGCTTGAGCACCCAATGGTTCTCGTCCGGGAAGTACAAGAAGCGGTGGATGCTCGTGCCATCGGCTGCAGCATGGTGCTCGGCCAGCTCCGACCACAGCCGCAGGCTCTCGCCGATCGGCACGCGGTAGTCGCGATCGCCGTGGATCACGAGCATCGGCGTGCGGATCCGCGCCACGTGCTGATGCGGCGAGTTCGCGGCCATCGCTTCGGGCGTGAAGATGCGCTGCCAGTACTCCGAGTTGTCGGTGGTGCCGGCGAACTGCTCGAGCGCCCACAGACTGGCGTGCGTGACGATCGCCCGGAAGCGATCGGTGTTGCCGGCTACCCAGTTGGCCATGTACCCACCGAACGAGCCGCCCATCGCCGCGGTTCGCATCTCGTCGATGTCGGCACGGGCGATCGTCGCGTCGGTGATGCGCATCAGATCGCTGTAGGGCTTGCCACCCCAGCTGTTCCAGCCGCGGGCGATGAACGCGAGGCCGTAGCCGGTGGAGAGGGCGGGGTCGGGCAGCAGCACGGCGTAGCCGCGGGCCACGGCCAGCGCCGGCGACCAGCGCCAGCTCCACGCGTTCCAGCTGTTCAGCGGACCCCCGTGGATCCACAGCAGCAGGGGCGCCGGCGCCGCCTCGGACGCGCCCTCGGGCAGCATCAGCCAGCCGCGCACCGCGGCACCGTCCTCGGCGACGGTCTCGATCTCGGTGATCGTGCCCGGCACGGTCGGGAGTGAGACCGGACTGGCGAGCGGGGTGACCGATGTGCTGCCGTCCGGACCGCGCTCGATGCGCACCGCGTGCGGCGGGGCCACCCAGGACGAACGCAGCGCGAGCAGCGCGCCGGTGGCCCGGTCGACCGACACGGAGGTGTACGCGAAGTCGTCGTGCGTGAGCTGCTCGGCGGCCGAGCCGTCGAGTGGCAGCCGGAAGATCGGCGCGCGGCCGCGCGAATCGGCGGTCGCCACGAGCGCCGTGTCGTCGGCATCGAACGCGAGGCTGGAGGCCCAGTGATCCCACCCGCCGACGAGGCGGCGAGCGCCGGTGCCATCGAGCGCGCTCGCCCACACCTCCACATCCGTCGGGCCCGCGGGCGAGCCGGTCTCGAAGCGCAGGTACGCGAGGGTGGCACCGTCGTGGCTGATCACGGGCGACTCGAGGTCCGCGGCCGGGTCATCGAGGATCGTCGTGTGTACGCCGGTGGCGACGTCGATCGACACGAGACGGAAGCGTCCCCCGCGCGCCTCGGGCACCCGCATGGCCGCGATGAGCGTGCCGCCATCGGGCGTGAGCGCCGCCCCCGCGGTATCGGCCGAGCGGCCCGGCCGAGGCGTGAGGTCGCGCGGCCGCGGCAGGTGCGCCGGGTAGGGCACCTCCTTCTCGTCGGGCGCGCCGGGCGCGGGCTGCGCCGGGCCGGCGGCATCCGCGGCGCCGGGAGCGTCCGCGGTGCCAGGAGCATCCGGAGCATCCGCCGCCTCGGCGCGAGCCGGCAGCTCGTCGACGAGGCCGACGTACTCGAGGGCGAGCAGGTGCGGCTCGGCCGGCCCCAGGTCGTGGTCCCAGAAGCGGACCGGGGAGTGCTCGTGCAGAATCGCCGAGATCTTCTTCTTGTCGCGGCGTGCGCGAAGCGCGGCCTCTGCCTCGAGCGTGTCGGCGCCCGGCAACAGCTTCGCTTCGAGCACGATCAGGCCCGATTCCTCGGCGATCGCCGCGATGCCGTCCACGCCGCCGGCGAGGCCGGTCAACGCGCGCGCCTCGCCGCCGCCGACCGGCAGCAGCCACAGCTGCGCCTGGCCGCCGTCGTCGCTCGCCTCCGCGTCGGGCCGGGCCGAGATGAACAGCACGTCGCCGGCCGGCGTGAACGCGGCGCCCGTCTCGCCCTTGGCCGAGCGCGTCAATCGCGCGGGTGTGCCGCCACCGTCGGCCGGGACCACCCAGAGCGCACGCTCGTAGCCGGTGCCGTCGCGCTGGAGCGTCGCGATGGTCAACACGGCTCGCGAACCATCGGGCGAGAGTGCCACCCCCTCCACGCGAGGCTGTGCAATGTAGTCATCGAGCGAGGCGAAGGGGTGTGTTGGCATGCCTCCACGGTAGCTTCGAGCGACGAGCGGGCACAGCCCGGGGCGCTGCCGCCGCGCACCGCTCACAGCGAACACCAGGCATTTTCTTGCTCCGCAGATACCCCCTGGGGTATGCTCTCGGTATGACTACGCGAGAGATCACCCTCGAAACCCTCAACGAGACCATCACCGGCAACGACGTCGTCCTGCTCGATTTCTGGGCAGAGTGGTGCGGCCCGTGCCGCCAGTTCGGCCCCGTGTTCGAAGCCGCGTCCGAGACGCACCCCGACGTCGTGTTCGGCAAGATCGACACCGAGGCGCAGCGTGAGCTCGCCGCGGGCTTCCAGATCACGTCGATCCCGACGCTCATGGCCTTCCGCGAAGGCATCCTCATCTTCTCGCAGCCGGGTGCGCTGAACGCGACCCAGCTGGCCGCCGTCGTCGACGGCGTGAAGGGGCTCGACATGAACGAGGTCCGCGCCTCGATCGCCGAGCAGGAGGCCGCGACCGACGCGCAGGAGCGCGCCGCCGAGGCAGCGACCGAGGGCGACGCACGATGAGGCTCGTCATCGTCGGCGGCGTCGCCGGTGGCATGAGCGCGGCAGCCCGCGCACGCCGCCTCGACGAGAACGCCGAGATCATCGTCCTCGACCGCGGCAATCACGTCTCGTTCGCCAACTGCGGCCTGCCGTACTTCGTCGGCGGCGAGATCGAGAATCAGCAGAGCCTGCTCGTGCAGACGCCGGCCTCGCTGAAGGCCGCCCTGAACCTCGACGTGCGCGTGCGCCACGACCTCACCGCGCTCGATACCGAATCTCGCACCCTGACCGTGGCGACCGAGCACGGCACCGAACAGCTGCACTACGACGCGCTCATCCTCTCCCCCGGCGCGCTCGCCGTACGCCCGCCCCTGCCCGGCATCGACTCGCCGCGCGTGCACACGCTCCGCACCGTCGAAGACGCGATCGCCCTGCGCGGCCTCGTCACCGAGGGTGCACGTCGCGCCGTCGTGCTCGGCGGCGGCTTCATCGGCATCGAGGCGGCCGAGGCCCTGCGCCTGCAGGGACTCGAGACCTCCGTCGTCGAGCTCAGCCCGCACGTGCTGCCCCCGTTCGAGCCGGAGCTGGCCCACCTGATCACCGAGGAGCTCACCGGCCTCGGCATCGCCGTGCACGACGGCGTCGCCGCCTCGGCGATCGAGCCGGGCGCGGCCCACGACGTCGTCGTGCTCGCCGACGGCACCCGCATCGACGCCGATCTGATCGTGCTCTCGGTGGGCGTGCGACCCGACACCGAGGTGTTCGGCGCGGCCGGCATCGCCCTCGAGCGCGGCGCGATCGTGGTCGATGACCACGGCCGCACCTCGGCACCCCAGGTGTGGGCCGCCGGTGACGCCGTCGTCTCGACGTGCGCGGTCACCGGCATCCGCCGCCCGTTCGCGCTCGCCGGCCCCGCCAACCGCGCGGGTCGCCTCATCGCAGACGACATCTTCACGCCCGCGCTCGCGCGCCCCATCCCCCGCCCGCTCGGCACCGCGATCGTGCGTGTCGGCGAGCTGACGGCCGCCTCGACGGGCGTCAACAAGGCCACGCTGCAGGCGGAGGGCATCGCCCACCACACGCTGCACCTGCACCCGAATCAGCACGCCGGCTACTTCCCCGGCGCCGCGCAGATGCACCTGATCGTGCACTTCCGCGAGGGCGACGGCGCGCTCCTCGGCGCCCAGGCCGTCGGTCCCGAGGGCATCGACAAGCGCATCGATGTGCTCGCCACGGCGCTGCGTGCGGGCATGGCGATCGATGAGCTGATCGACCTCGACCTCGCCTACTCGCCGCCCTACGGCATGGCCAAGGATCCGATCAACCTGGCGGGCATGGAGGGCGAGAACGTGCGCACCGGCACGATCAAGCTCTGGTACGCGCAGGATGTCGACGAGGTGCTGGAGCACACGCTCGTGCTCGATACCCGCAGCCGCGCCGAGTTCGCGAGCGGGCACCTGCCCGGCGCACTGAACATTCCGCACACCGAGCTGCGCGAACGCCTCGACGAGGTTCGGGATGCCGCGGCCGGGCGCCGCACGAGCGTCATGTGCGCGTCTGGGATGCGTTCGTACATCGCGTATCGCGTGCTGGCACAGCACGGTTTCGATGCGACAACGCTCTCCGGCGGCATCCTGACCCTGCGCGCGGCGCTCGGCGACCGTGCGGCGGCGCTCCTCGTGAGCGAACCCCTCAAGGAAAGTGTGTGAATCATGACGACACCACGCGGCGCGGGGGCGCCGGCCCAGCCTGACGCACAGCGCAAGGTCATCAACCGGCTCCGCCGTGCGCAAGGGCAGCTGAACGCCGTGATCGCAGCGGTGGAGGCCGACGCCTCCTGCCGACAGGTGGTCACGCAGCTGGCGGCGGTCTCGAGCGCGCTCGACCGTGCCGGCTTCGCGATCATCTCGACCGCGATGCAGGAGTGCCTCACCGACCCCGCCGGCGCGGCCGACGGTGAAGGCGGGACCAACCCCGAAGAGCTCGAGAAGCTCTTCATGATGCTGGCGTAGCGACCGGCCACTCGACCGGCGAGACGCGTGAGGCGCGGTGCAGCGGCAGCTGCCCGCGCCTCACGGCGTCGGTGCCTCAGCCCGCGAGCAGCTCGCGGATGTCGTCGGCCGAGAGCGCTTCGCTGAAGAACGCATCGTCGTCGATCACCGCCGACACGAGCGCGGCCTTCTTCTCCTTCAGCGCCATCACCTTCTGCTCGATGGTGTTCGCCGCCACCATGCGGTACACCATCACCTGCTTGGTCTGCCCGATGCGGTGCGCACGGTCGACGGCCTGCGCCTCGCTGGCCGGGTTCCACCACGGGTCGAGCAAGAAGACGTAGTCGGCCTCGGTCAGGTTCAACCCGAACCCGCCGGCCTTCAGGCTGATCAAGAACACCCGCCCGTCGCCGCGGCGGAACCCGTCGATCACCTTCTGGCGCTGGCGCGTGGTGCCGTCGAGATAGGAGTACGGGATGCCTGCGGCATCCAAGCGATCGGCGGCGCGGTGCAGGAACGACGTGAACTGGCTGAACACGAGCGCCTGGTGCCCCTCCTGCACGACGTCATCGAGCTGCTCCAGGAGCGCATCGAGCTTGGCCGAGGGCACCTGCGCGTAGCCCTCCGGGTCGATCAGCGCGGCATCGAGGCTCAGCATGCGCAGCAGCGTGAGCGAGCGGAACACGATGAAGCGGTTGCGGTCGAGGTCGTCCACGAGCCCCAGAATCTTCTGCCGCTCGCGCTGCAGGTGCGTGTCGTAGATGCGGCGGTGGCGGGGGTCGAGGGTGATCTCGAGCACCTGCTCCTGCTTGGGCGGCAGCTCGGGCGCGACCGATTCTTTGGTGCGGCGCAGCATGAACGGCCGTACGCGGCGGCGTAGCCGGGCGAGGCGCTCGGCGTCATGGTTCACCTCGATGGGGCGCCGGTACTGCTCCGCGAACTCCCGCGAAGACGCGAACAACCCCGGCGCCACGATCCGGAGCAGGGCCCACAGCTCGGTCAAGTTGTTCTCGATCGGCGTGCCGGTCACCGCGAGGCGGAAGGGGGCCCGGATGCCGCGTGCCGCGTCGTGCACTTTGGATGCCGGATTCTTGGCGAACTGCGCCTCGTCGAGCACCAGCCCGCCCCAGTCGATGCCGGCGAAGGACTCGGCATCCAGCCGCAGGATCGCGTAGCTGGTGAGCACGATATCGGCGCCGGCGGCGATATCGGCAAGGCTCTGGCGCTGCTTGCGCCCTGTGGTGGCGACCTCGGCGACCCGCAGGCCCGGCGTGAAGCGCGCGGCCTCGTGCTTCCAGTTCGACACCACCGAGGTCGGGGCGACGACGAGGAAGGGGCCGGGGCGTTCGGGCGCCTCGTGCGCGTGCGCGATGAGCGCCAGGGTCTGGGCGGTCTTGCCGAGGCCCATGTCGTCGGCCAGGATCCCGCCGAGCCGATGCGCGTACAGGAAGGCGAGCCAGCTGAAGCCGTCGCGCTGATACGGGCGCAGC
The DNA here is from genome assembly GCA_020439065.1 of Microthrixaceae bacterium. GTDB lineage: Bacteria > Actinomycetota > Actinomycetes > Actinomycetales > Microbacteriaceae > Microbacterium. Next base: position 46,892 of record JAGQTK010000001.1, on the reverse strand, counting down.
TCGCCGGTGAACCCCGCCGGCACGGGCGGCGGCGGCACGCTCCCGATGTCGCGCAGGCCATCGACGGTCGCGCGCCAGCTCACGGCCGCTTCGCTCTCGTCGGCGAGGTCCTCGAACTCGGACCACAGCGCGGCCTGGTAGCGGCTGATCCGCAGGCCGGTCTCCCATTCCTCGAGGCCGCCCGCCTCCTCGATCAGCTCGCGCAGCGGCGCGAACACGGGCTGGTGGAGCGAGAGGTAGCTGTGGTCGACCAGGAGCAGCTTGTCGGCACCCCGCGACAGGGCGGTGAACAGCGGGCCGAACGGGATGACGCGCCCCTCGACCGACACGGTCACGCCGAGGTCGAACCAATCGTTTGACTCGGATTCCATCGCCGAGACCGCCAGCACGGGAGCCTCGATGACCTCGCGATAGTCCGGCTTCTCGCCCGTGATCTCGACGGCGACGCCGTCGAGCGCGCTGAGCACGGGCAGCATCCGCGCCGTGAACTCGGCGGCGGCGATCCCCTGCAGCCGCACAGCCTCGCGCAACGATCCGTCGGCCTGCACCAGCGCGGTGCCCGCCGGATCCGCGGCGAGCACGTCGACGGCCGCGAGGGCGGGCTCCCGGTCGGCGGGACGATCGCGAAACAGCGCCTCCGCCGCGGCGAGCGGCACACGCCGGCGCAGCCCGATGTCCCATTCCCACTGCAGGCGCAGCAGGTGCCCGGCCTCGAAACGCGCGCCGAGCACGAGCGTCGGGCTCGGCACCTCGGGCGGGGTGAAGCTCTCGTCGGTCGAGACCACGCGGAGCGAGCGTGCGAGCGCGGTGTAGTGCTCGCCGAGAAACTCGTCGAGCTCGTCGGGCACGACCTGCACGGGCGTGGGGCGCTCGATCAGGGCCCGCTGCGCCCGCCCCAGTGGCGCACTCAGCCGGGCCAGCAGCAGCCTCTGCCCGTGCACATCGATGGCGTACACCCCGTGCGAGCCGATCAGCCGCACGCGACTCGCGTCGAAGGTGCTGCCCTCGATCAGCACGCTCGGGCGCAGGCTCAGCGCGTCTTCGCGCACCGCTGCGTCGAAGCCGATCTCGGCGGTGCCTGCGAGCACCACCTCCGGCACATTCGTGCCCACCAGCGCGATCCCAAGCTCGCCGGCCTCCGCCAGCAGCGGCCACAGCAGGTTCGATTCGAAGCGGTCGAGGGTGATCCACTCCGAGCCGTACTCGGGGATGCCCCCCAGCGGGGCGCCCTTGAGCGTGTTCAGCTGCGCGAACCAGCGCGCCTGCGCGGGGTCGAACCCGCCCGCGGCGCCCTGGTAGCCCACGTTCTGCCAGGTGAGCGAGCTCTTGATCCAGCCGCCGCGCGCCCCCGCCGTCACGGGGCGCACCGCGAGGCGGTCGGCGGATGCCGCGTCCCGCGCCGTCTCGTCGTTCCGGCCGCTCATCCGCATCGATGTGCGCGGCGCGCGGCGACGCAGCTCGAACTGCAGCGCGAGCGGCTTCGCAGGCGGCTCGCCCGGCAGCCCGGCGCGATCGAGGGCCGCGACGAGGCCTCGCCAGCCGGCCTCCTGCACCGACTCGGTGACCTCGGCCTCGACCGCTGCCTCGGCATTCGCACTCGCGTGCTCCGCGCCACGGCGGCGGGTGGTGCTGGCGTGCAACAGGGCGGCGGCGTGCTTGCAGTTGATGCCGACGGGGCAGGTGCACATCGCGGTGCGCACGCTCACGCGCCCGCTGTTGGCCCCCAGCAGCTTCACGGTGACCTCGTATGGTTCGGGCGCCCCGCCCCGCACCCGACCCCGCAGGGTCTGCGTCGCTGCGTCCCATTGGATGCCCTCGACGTGCCCGTTCTCGGCGTACACGCGGCCGCGGCTGTTCGAGAGCGGGCCGACGAGGCGCGCGATCGTCAGGTCCTCGATGGCAGGGAGGCTGGCGTCAGGCATCCTTCTATCGTGTCATGGCGCGAGCGGCCAGGGCGCGCCCGACGAGAAGTTCGGCGCAACACGTGCGGGTGGACGCCGCGCAGCCGCGTGCGCGCCGGGGCGCCGGGGCGCGATCAGCGCAGCCCGAGCAGCCGAGCGGTGTCGCCGAAAACCTCGAGCCCGGCGCAATCCGCGGTACCGGCGAGCAGGGTGTTGCCGTCGTGGTCGCGGTGACGAAACGCGATGCGCGCGTCGAGGGTCTCTTCCACCCGCCGGTGCATCGCGGTGCGCAGGGGCGCGTGCAGCAGCCCGCCGCGCACGCGCTCGGCATCCAGCTCGAGCACGCCGTCCGGCCCCGCGACGCTCCAGCGCACGTGATGGTCGTCGATCGTGAGCCGCGTCTCGCGCGAGCGGTTGTAGGTGGTCCATTTGTAGAGGCGCCCGCTGTGCCGAAACCCGATGATCGTGCCACGGAACGCGCGACCGATCCACGGAATGATGGCGACGGAGGCGATGAGCGACGCCCCCACGGCCGCTTCGGCCGGACCCTCGCGCACATCGATGTGGTTGCTCGCCATCCACACGTAGCCCGAGGGGAATGCCTCACCCCAATCGGTCTCGATGTACCCCAAGCCACCATCGAACGAGGTCGGGGTGCCATCGATCTCGAGGCTGCCGCGCAGCCCGTGGCCGAACGAGACGATGCCGTGGAAGCACTCCATGAACGGCACGAAACCGTACCAGCCCATGATCCCCGGCTCGCGCCAGGTGACCGGCCACGGCTCGAGCGGGCTCGTGAACTCGATCTGGCCGCGCAGGTGCGGCAGCTCGAGCGTCATCCCCGATGCCGTGAAGCGGTTCGGGCCGACGCGCACATCGAAGGCGCGATCGGATGCCGCAAACTCGTCGGTGGCGTAGGGGGAGAACCACGAGCGACCGAGGCGCCCGTCGAGTACCTGCACAAACGCCTCGTCGCGGCTGCCGCCGCCCGCCTCGGTGTGCGACGGCTGCCCCCGGAAGATGCCCGGGATGATCGCCCAGCGCTGTGCCCGGTCGGCGGACACGAGCTTGAGGTACCAGCCCTCGAAGAATCCGCGCGTCACACCCCGGCCGTGGAAGGCCTCCGGGTGTCGAATCCCGCGGACGACGGCGGCTGGCGTGCGCACCTCAGGCTCGCGTTCGCATCCGAATCAGCCCCCGGCCCCGCTCCCGGCCCCGCCACCGGCTCGCGGATCGGTCATCGGGGCGCCCGTGGGTTCCGCGGCTCCTGCAGCCGCCGCCGCAGTGCCCGCGATGTCGACCGCGGGGAGCGGACCGTCGGGCTGCACGTCGTCGACGAGCGCATCGGGCTCAGCGAGCACCGGCACGGGGCGGTTGCTGCTGATGCGCAGGCGGATGGCACCCACGAACCCGAGCAGCAGGAACACCGAGGCGATGAGCATCGCGAGGCGCGAACCGTCCGAGAAGCCCTGCGAGAGCGCCTCGATGGCCTTTGCCGTATCGGGGCCGAACGCACTGTGCGCGCCTTGCTCGCGCAGCTGGGTGATCGTCGAGCCGGCGCTCTGGCGGGTGGTCTCGGCGAGCGTGTCTGCCTCGGCGCCGCTGAGGCCGGCCTTGCTGAGCGCGGCGGGCAGCGTGAAGGCGAGCGAGACCGACAGCGCGGTGCCCGCGAAGGCCGTACCGAGTGCCGAGCCGATCTGGCGAACCGTGCTCTGCGTCGCCGAGCCCTGGCCCGACACCTCGACGGGCACATCGCGCAGCACGGTGCCCGTCAGCTGCGCGGAGGCGAGGCCGAGGCCGAGGCCATAGACCACGAGCGGGATCGCGATCACCCAGCCGGGGGTGGTCGCGGTCACGGTGAAGGCCAGCACGACGATGCCGAGCAGCTCGAGCCCGAGACCGATCAGCACGGTCCCCGGCGAACCGAAGCGGGCCGCCAGGTGCCGGGCCATCGCGCCGGAGACGAACGCGCCGATCGCCATCGCGGCGAGGATCAGGCCCGCGCCCATGACATCGAGCCCGAGTGCGTTGATGAGGTACAGCGGCAGCACGAACAGGATCGCGAACTCGCCCACCGCGACCATCGCGGCCGTCGTGTTGCCCCACGAGAAGGTGGGCAGACGGAACAGCTCGAGATCAAGCAGCGCGGAGCGGCGCACCTTCGCGCGATGGCGCTCCCAGATGACGAAGAGTGTCAGGGTGCCGATCGCGACCACGATCGCGATCGGCACGAGCGAAATCGGCGCGGTCGTCGGCCAGGTGAGGCCGAAGATGTGCAGCTCGGCCGTTGGCTTCCACCACCCGATCTCGGGGCCCTCGATCACCGCGAAGACGAGGGCGGCGAAGCCGATGCCGCTGAGCAGCGCGCCGTCGACGTCGGCGCCGGGGCGGGACTTGCCGCCCTTGCTCTCGACGACCGTGAACAGCGCGGCGACAAACACGATCGCGCCGAGCGGAATGTTCACGAGGAAGATCCACTCCCACGAGCCCCACTGCGTCAGCGCGCCACCGGCGAGCGGACCCACCGCGGCCGCCCCCGAGATGACCGCGCCCCAGACGCCGAACGCCGCCGCGCGGTACTTTCCGCGGAACATCGCGTTGACCGAGGAGAGGGTCGAAGGCATGATCAGGGCCGCACCGACCGCTTGCACGGCGCGGGCCATGATCAGGTGCCCGGCGTCGGCAGACATCGCGGCATAGAGGCTGCCGCCGACGAAGATCACGATGCCGATGAGGAAGAGGCGCTTGCGCCCCCAACGGTCGGATAGGCGCCCCGTCGAGAGCAGCAGCGCCGCGAGGAGCATGGCGTAGAGGCTGTTCACCCACTGCGCGTCGGTGATGTTGAGCTTGAGATCGAGGATGATGTCGGGCAGCGCGACACCGACGATCGTGCCGTCGAGCACGATCATGCCGAGGCCCGCCGAAAGCACGGCCAGGCCGAGCCAGGCGCGCTTGCTCGGGGCCGGCGCCTCGGCCTCGGCCTGCGCCGCGGCGTTCGTGTTCTGGTTCGCGTTGTTCGATGACATCAGGCGACCGCCCCCGTGTTGTTCGCGTCAGCCTTGGCGGCCTGGCTGTTCGCGGCGTATGCGCTGGCCGGGTCGTGGATCACGCCGTCGAGCACGAGGCCGCGCCGCAGGCTGAGAAACAGCAGCACCATGCCTGCGGTGAGCAGGATGTGGCCGAGCCCCGCGATACCCGAGATCATGCCGTTCCCCTCCTGACCGAGCACGGTCAGCGAGCCGTGCCAGAGCATCATGGCGGTGGTCAGGATAATGCCGGCGTTGTACACCCAGAAGAACCAGCCGAACAGGCGGCTGCGCGAGAGGCCGAAGAGCTTCTCGAGCGCGAGCACGACGAGCAGGATGATGAACCCGAGGGTCAGCAGGTGCGTGTGCACGACGCCGAGCTGGGTGTACTCGCCGAGCGCGAAGTCGTTGAGCTTCGTGAACTCCCGGTAGTACAGGCCAGAGACAACCCCCACCAACATGTAGGTGAACGCGGCATAGAACAGCTTCTTCATACAATCCTCCCAAGGTCACCTGCAGTCTGCAGCAACGCCGGCAACCACGGATCAGCCGAATGGTTGAAGCACCCCTCATCTTGGCCGCGGCATCGGGGCATCGTAACGACCCCGCGCCAGCGCGGCGCAGATTCGACGCTGCGTCAGAGCAGACCCAGCTCTCGCGCCTGGGTCACGGCCTTGGCGCGACTTTCGACGCCGAGCTTCGCGAACAGGTTGCCGAGGTGGGTTTTCACCGTCGCCTCCGAGACGAACAGGCTGCGGGCGATCTCGCGATTGGATGCCCCCTCCCCGAGCAGGCGCAGCACGTCGAGCTCTCGCTCGGTCAGGTGCACTCGGGGCCGGCGCATGCCCTGCACGACGCGCTGCGCCATCTCCGGCGCGAGCACGATGCGCCCGGCGGCGGCCTCCTTGATCGAGTGCAGGATCGTCTCCGGCGAGACGTCCTTGAGCAGGTAGCCCGCAGCCCCCGCCTCGATCGCGCCGATGATCTCGGCATCCCGGTCGAAGGTCGTGAGGATGATCACGGCGGGTGCGGGATCCTCCGCCCGCAGCGCCGCCGTCGTCTGCACGCCGTCCATCCCGTCGCCGAGCCGCAGATCGCACAGCACGACGTCGGGGCGCAGATGCGCCGCGAGGGTGACGGCCTCCTCCCCGGAGGCCGCCTCGCCAATGATCTCGACCTCGGGGTGCTGCGCGAACAGCGCGCGCACGCCACCCCGCACGATGGGATGGTCGTCGACCAGGAGCACGGTGATTGCCATGTCAGCCTTCCTCAGGGCCGCGCCGGTCGATCTGCGCGTAGGGGGCGAACGCGGAGAGCGCCGTGCCGTCGCCGGGCGCGCTCTCGACCACGAGCCCGCCACCGAGTTCGCGCAACCGGTCGCGCATCGAGTGCAGACCGTATCCGCTCGCAGCGAGCGCGCGGCCGCCGCGATCCCAACTGGGCACGTCGAAGCCACGGCCGTCGTCGACGATGTCGAGGCGCACCGCATGCTCGGCGTCGGCGAGGCTCACGACGACACGGCTCGCGCCCGCGTGCTGCCGCACGTTCGCGAGCGCCGACTGCGCCGTGCGCAGGAAGGCCACCTCGACCGCCGTCGGCAACGCCGGGAACGGGGCATCCACGCGCAATTCGGTCGAGATACCGCTCTCGGCCTCGAGGCGCTCCAGCATGCGTGCGATGGCGCCGGCGAGCGCCCCCTCCTCGAGCTCTGCGGGCGCGAGCGCCGCCACGATGCGCCGCACGTCGACGAGGCTGTCTCGGGCGAGCGCGTCGATCTGCTCGAGCACCCGGCGCGCGGCACCACGCGTTCGCGCATCCGCCTGCGACGCACCCGCCTGCAGCGCATCGGGTTGCAGCTCCTCCTGCTGCAGCGCGCCGCGCGCGAGCAGGCCGATCGATGTGAACCCCTGCGCGATCGTGTCGTGGATGTCGCGGGAGAGCCGGGTGCGCTCGGCGATCGCCCCGGACTCGCGCTGCGTGCGGGCGAGCTCCTGCTGCAGCTCTGCCATCTCGGTCTGCGCGTGCAGCAGCGAATCGACGAGCCGCTGCCGCTCCTGCGAATCGCGGACCATCTCGAGATAGCCGCGCGAGACGCCGAACGCGAACAGGCCCCCCACGAGCGGGCCGATCACGTTGGCGAACGCGATCGTCCCGTGCTGCACGAGCGGTGCGATCACCACCACCGCGAACACCGCGAGCGAGTACACGATCGCCCAGCGCACCCGCAGAATCAGCCCGCCCAGGAGCCAGAGCGCGAACGCGAGCCAGATGAACTCGACCGAGATGGTCACCGTTCCGGCCCAGATCACCACGAGCCCGAGCATCCACGTGATGCTCACGCGCTGATCGTGCGCGCGCGTGGTCAGCACGATGCCGCCGAAATACCAGCCCGCGAAGACCAGCGATGCGGCCACCGCCAGCACCGGGGGCGTGCCACCGGCGACGGCGCGCACCGCGCCGATGCACACGAGCACCGCGGCGATCACGAGCTGCCCGACCTGCATCGACCGGAGCATCACCGCGACGCCGCCGCGCAGCATCGCGGGCCGGTCGTTAGGTGAGCGCGTCTGCGCGGGGTGTGACATGGTTCGATTCTGCCCCGCCGAGACGCGCCGCCGCTGCAACAGCCTCGGCATCGGCCTCGCCATCCGCGTCGCTGTCGGCATCCGCCGCCCCCGTGCCGGCACCGGGCACGCGACCCGGCCACCAGATGCGGTCGCCGAGCAGGCTGAACAGGGCCGGCACGATGATCGTGCGCACGACGAACGTGTCGACGACCACGCCGAGCCCGACGATCAGGCCGATCTGGCCGAGCGTGACCAGCGGCAGCACCCCGAGCGCCGCGAAGACCGCGGCGAGCACGATGCCGGCGCTCGTGATCACGCCGCCCGTGCCGGCCACCGCCGCCACCATGCCCTGTTTCGTGCCGAGCGCGGCCGCCTCGGCCCGAGCACGGTGCACGAGGAAGATCGTGTAGTCGATGCCGAGCGCGACGAGGAACAGGAACGACAGCAGCGGCACCTGCAGATCGAGTGCCTCCTGCCCGAACAGCATGCGGCTCAGCCACGCGCCGGCGCCGATCGCGGCGAGCGCGCTGATGAGGTTCACCAGCATCAGCAGGATGGGCGCGACGAGCGAGCGCAGCAGAAGCAGCAGCACGATGAAGCTGACGAGCAGCACGAGCGGGGCGATCACCAGCAGGTCGCGCTGGTTGCCCTCGCGAGCGTCGACGTCGGTCGCAACGGCGCCGCCCACGAGCGCGTCGGCACCGTCGATGGCGTGCAGCGTCGCGCGCAGCTCGTCGACGAGGGCGAGGCTCTCGGGCGTGGAGGGTGCGGGCTCGCCGGTGACGACGATGCGGGTGAGGGCGCCGTCGCGGCTTTCGCCGACCGCGGTGACGCGCAGCACGCCGTCGATGTCTTGGGCTGCGGCGACCACCTCGGCGGTGGCCCCGGTGTTCGCGATGACGACCATCGGCTGCGCCTCGCCGGCGGGGAAGTGCTCGCCCAGCACCACCAGGCCCGCCGCCGATTCGGAGGCGACGCGGAACTTCTCGGACTGGCTGAGACCCACCGACGTGCCGATGAGGCCAGTGGCCATGATCGCGAGCAGCGCACCCGCGGCGACGATGGAGACGACGGGTCGGGCGACCACCCGGCTCGCGAGCGCCCGCCACTTGGCGCCCTGCACGCGCTGCTGCCCAGGCTTCGGCACGAGCGGCCAGAAGATGCCGCGGCCGCAGACCGCGAGCACGGGCGGCAGCACCAGCAGCCCGAACGCGAGGGCGATCAGCAGGCCGATCGCCGACGAGACCCCGAGGCCGCGCGTGCCGGGGATCACGGCGAACACGAGCGTCGCGAGCGAGAGCACGACCGTGAGGTTGGAGGCCAGGATCGCGGGCGCGGTGTGTCGCCAGGCGCTCGCGAGCGCGGCCCGGTGGTCGGCGGTGCGCCCCAGCTCCTCCCGGTAGCGCGAGATCAGCAGCAGCGCGTAGTTCGTGCCGGCGCCGAACACCAGCACGCTGACGATGCCCGCATCGAACTGCAGCTCGAGTGCGGTGCCGACGGTGGAGGTGACCAGGCTCGCCATCCGGTCGGCGATGGCGATCACCACGAGGGGCACGATCCACAGGATCGGCGAGCGGTAGGTGAAGATCAGCAGCAGTGCGACGATGCCGATGGTCACGAGCAGGAGCGTGAAATCGGCGCCCGCGAACGCCCCGACGATGTCGGCGCCGAAGGCGGGGCCGCCGGTGACGAGCACGGTGACGCCGTCGACGGGGTGCTCCGCCACGATGTCCCGCAGCACACCCACGGTCTCGGCGGTCTCGGCGTTGTCGGCGCCCGGCATGATCGAGGTTTGCATGACCGCGGCCAGCCCGTCCTCGCTGGCGAAGGGCCGCGAGGCGGTGTAGCCGGTCTGCTCGTCCAGCAGCGGGGCCAGTGCGCCCACCGCCGCAAGGTCGGCCTCGGTGAGGACCGCGCCGTCGTCGCGGCTGGCAACCAGCAGCAGCGCCTGCTTCGTGCCCTCGTCGAACTCGGCGAGCGCCGCGGTGACGGCCGCCGACTCGGAGGCCGGCGGCGCCGCGTCGTTGCCGCTGGGGGCGCTCGCGCCGCTCAGCACGCCGAAGACCCCGACGATGGCGAGCAGCGCGAGCAGGAGCGAGATCCAGGCGCCGCGGCGCGAGGTGAGGCGGTCGGCGAACCCGGCGGAGGTACGAGTGTTGGGCATACCTCGAGTCCACCGTGCGCGGCGGCTGCGCGGATCACGCGGGCGGACGAGCCCCGCTTCAACCGTTTGGATGATGCACGGCTACGCCTGCACCGCCTCCGGCTCCTCATCGCTGTCCATCGGTGCCGCGAATTGCGCGTTGTACAGGCGCCAATACGCACCCTGCGCGGCGATCAGTTCGTCGTGATTGCCCTGCTCCACGATCGCGCCGTCCTCCATCACGAGGATCAGCTCGGCGTCGCGGATCGTCGAGAGCCGGTGCGCGATCACGAACGCGGTGCGATTGCGCCGCAGCTGCGACATCGCGCGCTGGATCAGCAGCTCGGTGCGCGTGTCGACCGAGGAGGTCGCCTCGTCGAGGATCAGCAGGCGCGGGTCGGCGAGGAACGCGCGGGCGATGGTCACGAGCTGCCGCTCACCGACGCTGAGGTTCGTGGCTTCATCGTCAAGCATCGTCTCGTACCCATCGGGCAGCGCGTGCACGAAGCGATCGACGTAGGCGGCGGATGCCGCAGCCACCATCTCCTCCTCCGTGGCGTCGGGCCGCCCGTACATGATGTTCTCGCGGATGGTGCCCGAGAACAGCCACGTGTCTTGCAGCACCATCCCGGTGCGAGAGCGCAGATCGTCGCGCGTCATGCGGCGCGTGTCGATCGCCGTCTCGGCGTCCTCGCTGCGGCCGAGCGTGATCGAGCCCGCGTCGATCTCGTAGAAGCGCATGATGAGGTTGACAAGCGTCGTCTTGCCGGCGCCGGTCGGGCCCACGATCGCCACCGTGCTGCCCGGTCGCGCCTCGAGGCTGAGCCCCTGGATGAGCGGCTTCTCGGGCGAGTAGGCGAACGACACGTCGTGGAATGCGAGGTGGCTCGCGTGCTGCGAGACGGTCTCGGCGGGCGAGGCATCCGGTGTCTGCTCGGGCTGGTCGAGCAGTTCGAACACGCGCTCGGCGCTGGCCACCCCCGATTGCAGCAGATTCGCCATGGAGCCGAGCTGGCTGAGCGGTTGGGTGAACTGGCGCGAGTACTGGATGAACGCCTGCACGTTGCCGATCGACATCTGCCCGGAGGCGACCTGGATCCCACCGACCACCGCGATGGCGACGTAGACCAGGTTTCCGACGAACGTCATCGACGGCATGATGATGCCCGAGACGAACTGCGCCCCGAAGCTCGCCTTGTAGACCCGCTCGTTCTCTGCGTCGAACGCGGCCTCAACGCGACGCTGGTGCCCGAACACCTTGACGACGGCGTGCCCCGAGAAGGTCTCCTCCACGCGGGCGTTCAGGATGCCGGTCTGCTTCCACTGCGCGATGAACAGGCGTTGCGAGCGCTTCGCCACCACCACCGTGATCGCGAGGGTGAGTGGGATCGTGACCAGGGCGATCCCGGCCAGCAGCGGCGAGATCAGGAACATCATGAGCAGCACGCCGATCACCGTGAGCAGCGAAGAGATCACCTGCGAGAGGGATTGCTGCAGCGATTGGCCGATGTTGTCGACGTCGTTCGTGACGCGGCTGAGCAGCTCGCCGCGCTGGACGCGGTCGAAGTAACTCAGCGGCAGGGTGTGCAGCTTCGTCTCGACCTGCACCCGAAGGCGGTGCATGGCGCCCTGCACCACGAAGTTCAGGATCCGGGATTGGAAGTACGAGAACACGCTGCCGATCGAGTACACGGCGAGCACCGCCAGCAGGATCCAGGTGAGCTGGGTGAAGTCGATGCCCGCGCCGGGCACGAAATCCATGGCGCGGAGCATGTCGGCCTGGGTCGTCTCACCGGCGGCGACGAGCTGATCGATCACCGCCTGCTTGGAAGCACCGGCCGGAAACTGGAGCGAGATGAAGCCGGCGAACACGATGTTCGTCCCCTCGCCCAGCAGCTTCGGCCCGAGCACCGTGAGCCCGACGCTGAGCACGCCGAAGACGATGACAACCACCAGGCGCGAGGCATCCTGACGCAGGGTGCCCAGCAGCCGCTTGGCCGAGGGCCCGAAGTTCTTCGCCTTCTCGACCGGCCCGCGGGCCATGCCGTGGCCGCCCGGGCCGCGGGTGGGCTGGGGGCGGGGGATCTCGGGCTCGGTCTCGGCGCCGGCCTGTTCCTGCTCGCTCATGCCGAGGCCTCCACGCTTTCCTGCGACTCGACGATCTCACGGTAGGTCTCGCACGTGCCCAGCAGCTCGCCGTGCGTGCCGAGCCCGACGACGTCGCCGTGATCGAGGACCACGATCTGGTCGGCCTCGCGAATCGTGCTGACGCGCTGCGCGACGATCAGGCGGGTCGAGTGCGGCACGTGGTGCGAGAGCGCGCGGCGGAGCGCGGCATCCGTGGCCACATCGAGTGCCGAGAACGAGTCGTCGAAGATATAGATCTCGGGGCGCTTCATCAGCGCCCGCGCGATCGCGAGCCGCTGCCGCTGGCCGCCCGAGACGTTCGTCCCGCCCTGGGCGATGGATGCCTGGAGCCCACCGGGCATCCGCTCGACAAACTCGCGCGCCTGCGCGATCTCGAGCGCGCGCCACATCTCTTCTTCGGTGGCACCGTCTTTGCCGTATCGCAGGTTCGATGCGATGGTTCCCGAGAAGAGGAATGCGCGCTGGGGCACCAGCCCGATGCGCGCCCAGAGCTCGTCGGGGTCGAGCGCGCGCACGTCGGCGCCGTCGACGCGCACCGCGCCCTCGGTCACGTCGAACAGGCGCGGAACGAGCCCGATGAGGGTCGACTTGCCCGATCCGGTCGAGCCGATGATCGCGGTGGTCGTGCCGGGGGCGACACGCAACGAGATGCTGCGCAGCACGGGCTGCTCGGCGCCCGGGTAGCTGAAGGTGACGTCGTCGAACACGATCTCGCCACCCCGGATCCCGGCATGGACGGGCTCGGCGGGGGCCAAGACCGAGACCTCGGTGTCGAGCACCGCGCCGATGCGGTCGGCACAGACCGAGGCGCGCGGAATCATGATGAACATGAAGGCCGCCATCATGACGCCCATCAGCACCTGCATGATGTATTGCAGGAACGCGAACAGGGTGCCGATCTCGGTCTGACCGTCTTGCACCTGGATGCCGCCGAACCAGATCACCGCGATGCTGGAGACGTTCATCACGAGCATGATCGCCGGGAACATGAGCGCCATCAGATTGCCCGTCCGGATGCCGGTCTCGGCGACGCCCATGCTGGCGGCGTCGAAGCGGGCGCGCTCCTCGCGCTCGCGCACGAAGGCGCGGATCACGCGAATGCCGGTGAGCTGCTCGCGCATGATCTGGTTGATCCGGTCGATGCGCTCCTGCATCTGCTGGAACGCCGGCACCATGCGCACGATCACGAGCACGACGATCACCAGCAGGATCGGTACGCTCACGGCCATCAGCCACGAGAGTCCGACATCCTGCCGAATCGCCATGATCACCCCGCCGATGGCGAGCATCGGCGCCGAGACCATCAGCGTGCCCGTGACCTGCACGAGCATCTGCACCTGCTGCACGTCGTTGGTGTTGCGGGTGATCAGCGACGGCGCACCGAACTCGCCGACCTCCTTCTGGGAGAACGCGACCACCCGCTTGAACAGCGCGGCGCGCAGATCGCGGCCCATGCCCATGGCCAGCTTCGAGCCGAAGTAGACGGCGACGATCGAGCACACCACCTGCACGGCCGAGATGGCCAGCATCAGCGCGCCGGTCGACCAGATGTAGCCGATGTCGCCGGTGACGACCCCCTTGTCGATGATGTCGGCGTTCAGCGTCGGCAGCAGCAGCGAGGCGATCGACTGCGCGGCCTGAAAGACGATGACGCCCACGATCAGGGGCCAGGCCGGCTTCACGTACCGCAAGATCAGCGTCCAGAGCATGGATCCTCCATTTCCTGCGGGGCGACTCCGCGTGCTGCGCTCAGGAAGCCGGACGCTCCTGCAGGATGCCCGCTCGCTCCGGGTGCGCGTCGAACCACTCGGCGACGTACCAGCAGACCGGACTGATGCGCCGATCGCCCGCAGCCTCGAGCTCGGCGACGGCGCGCTCGACGAGCACCGCGGCGTAGCCGTTCCCGCGGAACGTCGGCGTCGTGAAGGCTCGGGTCATCGCCACGGTCCCGCCGTCGTCCACGTAGTCGAGCACGCCCAGCAGGTCATCCCCGCGGCGCAGCGCGTAGCGGGAGCGCTCGCGCTCGTGCGTGAAGATCAGATCAGTCATACCCGCCAGCGTATTCCCGTTCGCCGGCGCGCCCGCGCCCGCGACGCGGAACGTGACATGCACGGCGTGGAAGCGGTGTCGTCGCGGCGCACGCCTTCAGCGCACTCGCTCGATGATGCGCGCCATCGTGTCGAAGAAGCTGTGGTAGCCGCCCACCAGCGCGGCGCGCGCGTCTGGCGACCAGCCCGGGGTGTCGAGCGGCACTCTTACGGCGTCGGTGCCGAACCATTCGGCGAAGTGCTCGCGGCCGGTCACCACCTCCCACACCAGCGCTCGCGGTGCATCGAAGGTTCGGGTCACGCTGATCTGCTCGGTCACATCGACTCCAGCCGGTTCGTCTCGGCGATCACCCGATCGAGTTCGTCGATCAGCGCGCCGACACCGGAATTGTACGCCTCAATCGCCAGATTCAACCGCTCGAGCTGTGCCCGCGCCCCCGCCGGGTGGGTGGTGGATGCGTCGACCTCGAGCGTCACATCACGCATGAGGTCGAGCCGCTCGGCGATGTTCGCTGCGTGCTCGAGCACCTGCCCCGCATCCGCGCTCGCAGCGAGAAAGCTCGCCCACGACGACAGCACCGCCGTCAGCTGCCGGCGCTCCCCCACCACGGCGTGGCGGAGCCGGGCGGTGGCGTCGCGGGTTTCCGCGGCTGCGGCATCCATCGCCACCGGCGCGAGCGTTCTTGGCACGATCTTGCCGAGCGCCACCTCGCTAGCGCGCTCGTCGGCGAGCGCGTGGAGCATGTCGGTGAAGGCGAGTCGCGAGAGCGGGGCCCAACGACGGTGCTGCGAGCGCGCGACCGCACGGTCGACGACGAGTGCGGTGAGCACGAAGGTCACCAGACCGGCCGCGAGACCGGCGAGGATCACGTAGTCCTGCCAAAGCCCCGTCGCGATGTCGATCCAGAGGATCCCGATCACCGCGATGATCCCGAGCACCAGTGCGGCCCGCTGCCCCACCACGAACCAGCGCATGCTTGCCCTCCCCGTGACGATGCGCCTTCCCGGGGCGCTGGCTCTCACGATAGCAACGCCCCGCGTCGACGCAGCCGGGCGGCGATCCTGCGGGCACGATAGCGTGTCGGCATGACCCCTCGACAGGCAACGTGGACCGTTGGAGGCCTCGCGCTGATCGCGTGCGGTGTGATCGGGATCCTGCAGAGCGTCAGCGATCTCGGCCCGGCGACGGGGTGGCTGGCGATCACGAACGACGCGCTGTACGCGGTGGCGCTCGTGCTGTTCGCGGTCGGGTTCGCCCACGGGGCGAGCCTTGTCGAGCGGAGGCCGCTCGGCATGACCGCCCTGATCGTGCTCGGCGCGTGGCCGCTGACCCTCACCGGGCTCGTGCTGCTGTTCACGTACGTGATCCCGGTCGCGCAGAACGGCTGGACGCTGCTGAGTTACGTCGCGATCGTCGTGCCCACCGCGGCCGCGGTGATCGGCACGATGCAGATCGTGCGCTCCGGCGTCGCGCCGGGAGGATTGCGCTGGCTGCCGCTGTGCGCCTTCGGACTGTATGCGCTGGCCTGGGCCGCCCCGCAGCTCACCTCGCTGACGCTGGGGCCGGCCGGCGTGCTGGGCGCGAGCCCGGTGTTCGGCGGGCTCGCGCTGCTCGCCTTCGTGTTCGGCACCATCGTTCTCGGTGTCGTCGCGCTCGTCGCCGCGGCCCGCGATGCGCCGGGCCGGGCAGCCCTCGACTGAGCCCCGATCGCCTGCGCGTGAGACCCAACAGTCGGCCTGAGAGCGAACGAACCCCGCTCGTGGCGCCTTCGCCGGGCGCCCCGCCCCGCCTGGGCGGGCGGCTGGCCGCGCTCTCGGTGGGGCAGGTCATCAGCTGGGGCATCCTGTTCTATGCGTTGATCGTCGCCTCGCCGGCGATCGCCGATGACACGGGGTGGCCCGTGGCGCTGGTAACGCTCACGTTCTCGTCGGCGATGGTCATATCTGCGATCGCGGGGGTGTTCGTCGGCAGGCTGCTCGATGCGCGGGGGCCGCGCCTGATCATGACCGTCGGCAGCGTCATCGGCCCCGCCGGA
Source organism: Microthrixaceae bacterium (assembly GCA_020439065.1). Taxonomy (GTDB): domain Bacteria; phylum Actinomycetota; class Actinomycetes; order Actinomycetales; family Microbacteriaceae; genus Microbacterium. The sequence continues at coordinate 31,023 of JAGQTK010000001.1, read as the reverse complement.
CTTGTCGTCGTCGCCCTCGCACCGAATCTTCTGGTGTTCACGGCCGGATGGGTGATCACGGGCTTCGCCCAATCTGCGGTGCTGTACCAGGCCGCGTTCACGGTCATCGCCCATCGCTACGGCGCGCGACGCCGTGGCGCGATGACGATCCTGACGCTCGCCGGCGGGCTCGCGTCCACCATCTTCGCCCCGACCGTTGCCGGCCTCTTGACCGTCATAGACTGGCGCGCCGTGTTCCTGCTCCTCGCGGGCGTGCTGCTTGCCACCACGGCGCCCCACTGCACTGGTTCAGCCTCGAGCGCACCTGGGCGCCCGTTCGCCACGACGGGCCCAAGGAGGTGCACACGGTGAGCGCGGTCGTGCGCACGCGTCGCTTCTGGATGCTCGAGCTGTCGATGCTCACGCTCGCGACGGCCCTGTTCAGCGTGACCCTCGCCCTCATTCCGCTGTTCACCGAGAAGGGGATGAGCTCCGAGCTCGCCGCGTGGGCCCTCGGGTTGCTCGGCGCCGGGCAAGTGATCGGCCGGCTGCTCTATGTGGCCATGCCGCACACCGTGGCGCCGTGGGTGCCGTTGGCTGTGACTGCCGGCCTCAGCGCGGCGTCGCTCGCGCTCCTGGCGCTCGTCCCAGGGCCGCCGTGGCTGCTGATCGTCATCGGCATCATCACCGGCGCCGTGCGCGGGGCGCAGACGCTCGTCCAGGGTTCTGCCGTCGCCGACCGCTGGGGCACCCGCTCGTACGGCGCCATCAACGGATTCTTCGCCGCCCCGATCACATTCATCGGCGCATTCGGCCCGGCCTTGGGGCCGCTGCTCGCAGTCGCCGCCGGCTCCTACTCTGCGATGGCCCTCATCGCCGTCGGCCTCGCCGCGCTCTCGCTCGCCTTCGCCCGATTCTCGTGAGTGCGGGAGCGCGCGCACGGACGGCCGCAAGCGTGTGGCGGCTGAGGCTACATTCCGCGGCTGACCTTCACGGAGCGAGGTGTGCCGTAGCGCAAGAGCGCGTGTTGCAGCCCACCTATGCACCCCGAACACTGATCACGGCAAGGCTCTCCTCTACGCTCGGGCTATGACCACCACGAGGTCCGACCCACTTCGACTGGAACGCACACCGCTTTCCTGGGGGCTGATGCTCGCGGCGACGCTGCTCACGGGCGCCACGATCGCACTCGTCTGGTTCGCTGCGGTCCCCTGGGGGCCGATCGTGTGCCCCGCGATCTACCCCGCGCCGAGAAACTGCTTCGCGTCCGATCGCGCCAGCACCGCACTGGTGGTGACGATTGTGTTGCTCGCGGTCTCCCTCGCGACGATGGTGGCGGCACTGATCAACCGTCGCGGCCGGCGACTGGCGATCGCGGGCGTCACGCTGCTCGCCGTCGCTCCAGTGATCTCGTATCTGTCGGTCGCCTGGATCCCAGGTTTCCCGCTCTCATAGCACCTCGCGACCACAGGGCCCCGCAAGCGACCAGACAACCAAGCTCAGCGAGCTGCGAAGCCGACGAGCGAGCATCCGCAACATTTCCTCGATCGAACGAGTACCGAACGAGTGGGGAAAGATCGGATCGCCGACATAGCAAGTCAGGCACCGCCGATCACGATCGCTTTCGGCGGTCGTCGGGTTCATACCGGATGAGGGGCCGTGCATCGGCCTCGATTCTTGGGCTGGCGAGGCTAGCGTGAACTCGATTCGGATAGATGAGCAATACAGATGTGAGCATGGACAACGAGGTGATCGAACGGTCGGGCAACGAGCCCGGCGCATTCGCGCTGCTGTTCGATCGGCACGCGCCAGCAATCTTTCGCTACGCGGCGCAACGGATCGGGCAGAGCAACGCTGAGGACGTGATGTCCGAGACGTTCCTCATCGCCTTCGAGAAGCGAGCAACGTACGACCTTGCGGTGGCGAACGCTCGCCCCTGGCTGCTAGGTATCGCGACCCGGCTATTGCAGAAGCATGTGCGGTTGGAAGCGCGGGCTTGGAAGGGCATGGCCGCGGACCTCGCGGCGCAGCTCTCGCCCGACATGATTGAGCAGGCAGGCGCCCGGTTGGACGCGGCCCGGATGACGCGACGCCTGGCGTCGGCGTTGCGCGGGTTATCGGTAGCGGATCGCGACACTCTGCTGCTGTACGCGTGGGGCGACCTCGACTACGCGGGAATCGCTGCAGCCCTGGACGTGCCGATCGGCACGGTCCGCTCACGTTTGAACCGGGCACGACGCTTGCTGCGCACCGCGGCCGGCACCCCGGACGGTGAACAGGAGAGAGCACATGGACGAGCTGACGCTGTTGCGCCACACGCGTGACGACAACATCGAACCTCCGCAGGACGCGCTGAACCGAGGGCGAGCAGCGCTCCTCGAGCGCACCGGCGAGAGCACTCGACCGCCGGTACGCACGAATGCCTCGCCACGACGCGGGAGAAAGTTCGCGATCGGCGGGCTGAGCACCTTGGGTGCAGCTGCGCTGGCGACCGGACTTGTTCTGACGAACGTGGTCGGACTGGCCGGGTGGCGCGGGGGCGCCGATCCTGCCGCGGCCGCTGTTCTGGATGACGCTGCGGCGTCCGCGATCGTGACGGTGGACCCTGTCTTGAACCCTGGGCAGTACTTGGAGATGCGCACCCGCAGTGTGCGTCTGACGAACAGTCAGAGCGGAGACATCACCGCCTCGTTCCAGTACGGATCGGAGGACACGCTGTACCTCCCGGCGGACACCGAAGAGGACTGGGTGTGGGTACGCGGCCCGCAGAAAGTCGTGAACACATTCGGGAAGGACTCTGAGACCGTCGCTGAAGAGTGGTGGCGAGATGTTTCCTCGTCCGGCTCCTTCGAGACCGGGGACATTCTGCGAGCGCCGGGTGGCGCGTTCTATGGCGGTAACCCCGCTGCCGGCCTCGGCGACCTCGATGCGCTCCCGCGCGATCCTTACCGGCTCCTGAACTACATCTACCGCGTCACACTGGGAACGGGGCCCTCCCCCGACACGCAAGCGCTGGTCTACATCGCCGACCATTTGCGCATCGGCGCAGTCCCGGCGAACCTGCGCGCTGCCATGTACCAGGCCGCAGCCATGATCCCCGGCGTGACGTTCGTCGACGACCAAGCAACCTTGGACGGAACGACAGGGGTCGCCATCGGTCGCGTCGAGAACGCGTGGGGCACCCGATTCGAGATCATCATCGATCCCGACACCGGGGCATTCATCGGCAACCGCGAAGTCCTCCTCAGCGACGCCGCCGGCGTCCCTGCTGGGACAGCGTTCGCGTGGAGCACCGTGACCACCAACATCGTCGACCACGCACCCGTCGGCGGCACCGTCTGCGGCAAGATGTCGACCGACCGGGACACCGGGAAATGTTGACGCCCGCCCCGGCGGCAGGCGTCGGCACCGGCCCCGCCGACATTCTTCTGCCACCCACAGAACCGATTCTCATCGACGCACGTCCCGAGGCCGTCCCCGCAGATCGCTGATTCACAAAGCGAACAATCGCTGGCACCGTGATGCTCGCACGAGCGTCGGTGCCAGCGATCATTCGTCACGCCAGTGAAGCTAGGACAAGTTCCCCCGACGACCTGGCTCGATGAGAAGTTGTGACAGGTGCGTGAGGAATGGACAGCTCCGATGAGATCGGACAACAAGTGTCCGATCTCGCGACAACTGTCACGAAGTGAGACGCGCGATCACCGGAATCATCCGAGATCTCGAACGCCCTCCTGCTTTGATTTGTCTCACCCGAGTTGTCAGAATCTGCGCCAAGAGCACGTAGTTGGGTTTCAGTCGGGTGGCAGGCGACGTATTTGCTCACCCAAGGATGAGTAACGGATTTTTGCCCGTCGAATTGCGATTCCGGCTTCGTCAGCGATCACCACGATTCACTGACTCACGTCGTTCGGAAGCGAGCATGTCGACCTCCTTGAGGAACTTCAGGTGGCGCGACACCGTGGGCGGGGCAACGTCGGCTAGGCCAGGTGACCCGGCGACTCCGAAGAAGGGCTTCGACGCTCTGGTGGTTGGCAGCATTCAACACCGCCGCAGCGTTGGTCACGTCCGGGTTCTGAGTGGCCGCGCTCGTACGTCCGGCGCTGTTCGCCCCACGCGGCCAGGCGCCCGACAGGTTCTGCCCTGCGCTACATGTGGGGCGCACGATTGCTCTAGGGGTCGCGGTCGCGATCAACGTCTGGCTCTCTCTGACGGATACTCTCCCTGCCGTCCTGTTGCTCGGCGTCGTCGCCCTCTCCTAGGTTGCTGCATCGCCGCGGAGACACTAACCCGACGGCCGAGCTTCGCCAGCGGAGCAGATTTGAGAGCCATCTGCCATGTATCTGGCGCGATCGCACTCCTCGGATGGCGATCGATTCGAGGCGGCGGAGGACTCAGGGTAGGACTATCGGTGTGGCGAGTCAGGGGTGCCCGGCGAACGAGTGAAGACCGATGCCAGCGACTTGGCTTGAACCCGCTCAGCGTCCGCGCTTGGATGGGCGCTTCTTCTGCAGCGGTTCGTCGGCCCATTTCCCGAGCTGGGCGTCACTGACGGGATAGGGCGAGTCACGCTTCGCATAGGCGGCGTTGGGCAGGATGACGCCGACGGCGAAGAATCCCGCCAGCATGGCGATCGTCTTGCCCCAGTCGCCCTTCGTGATGCCTTGCTCGGCGCGCACAGCACGAATGGTGGCGATGCCGATCGGCACATGCAGCAGGGTCGACGTGATCATCCCCGGGCTGTAGTGCGTGTGTGCGGCGCGCGGCATGAGCACGCCGTGCGCGAAGGCCTGGAAGATCCCGAGGACGGCTCCAGGAAGAACCAGCCATTTCACCTTGGGGAACAGGATCGGTGGGATGTACAGGGCGCTGAAGCCCCAGTTCGCGCACATCAGACCTTGCGCGTTCATCGGCCAGTTGCGGGGCTGGCCGCTCTTAAACAGAACGCGGTTCGCCATTCCGGGGAAGTCGCCGGGGTCGACGTATTCCTCGTACTGGTGCGCCGACATCGTCATCGAGTTCATGACGGCGAGGGCCCGGACGTTTCCCGGCTTCTTCCGCGTGAATGCCAGCACGCTCGCCCCGCCGAGGGCCATCGCGGCGACCGCGCCGACTCGGGGCCAGTTCTTGCGGTAACGATCCATCAGTGAACTCATCAGTACCTCCGTGTGTCGATGCCGCGTGGCGGCGCTTCCTTTGGTGGGTTGAACGACGATCAGGTCAGCAGCTGGTCAAGGGTGATGGGCAGGTCGCGGACGCGGACTCCGGTCGCGTGGAAGACGGCGTTCGCGACAGCCGCTGCCACACCGGTGATTCCGACTTCGCCGAGGCCGAGCAGTCCCAGCGGTGTCGTGGGATCGGGGTCGTCGAGATAGTCGATGTCGATGTGCGGTAGGTCGGCGTGGACGGGAACGTGATAGTCCGCCATTCCGGCGTTCATGACTCGGCCGGTGCGCGGGTCGACGAGCGCCTCCTCGAACAGCGCAGCTCCGAGGCCCATGATAATCCCGCCCCGTAGTTGGCTCGAGGCGAGCTTGGGGTTGATGACCCTTCCGACGTCGAAGACTCCGAGCCATCGCGTGACGCGGACCTCGCCGGTGTCGACGTCGACGCGTACCTCGCAGAAGTGGGCGCCGGTTGCCGCCCTGACGAACCGGCGCCGGTCGTTGAGGATCATTCCGACCAGTCGCGCCTGCGAGACCGCGCGTCCCATTGCGGTGTCCGAACCGGTGCGGACTTCGAGATGTGTGAGCCCGGCTCGCCGGAGCACCGCGGAGGCGGCGGCCGGCGAACCTGGGGCGCCGACTTCTCGCCCTTGCCCGTTCCGACGGGCGACTCGTTCGAGATCGCGGGTGAGCAGCTCACAGGCGACGAGGATGCTGGCCGCGACGCTCGCGGTCTGTGCCGATGCGAACGCACCAGGGCCGACGGGCTGTTCGCTGTCGCCGTGTTCCACGGTGACGGCGCTGAACGGCACACCCAGTGCGTCTGCGGCGATCTGCGCTTGGGCGGTCGCGGCGCCCACTCCGATCTCGTGGAAGGCGCAGCGGACGAGCACGGTTCCGTCGGCGTTGAGGCGCACCGAGACATCTGCGGTGACGCGGGCCGGCAGGTAGAACGCGGAAGCCATACCCGTGCCGACCAGCCATCGCCCGTCTCGGACGGCTCGTTGCCCCGAAGGGCGGTCACCCCACCCGAAGAGCTGCTCACCTCGCGCGTATACGGAGTCCATGTCACGACGCGTGAACGGCTTGCCGTCGACAGGGCTTCGCTCCGGCTCGTTTCGCCGTCGCAGCTCGATCGGGTCGACATCCAGTTCGGTGGCGAGTTCGTCGATCGCCGACTCGAGCGCGAACGAGCCGACAGCCTCACCGGGCGCTCGCATGAAGGTGTTCGGCAGCGTGTCCGTCTCGACCGTCGCGACGCTCAGGCGGATGTTCGGCGTCGCGTACATGTGGCCGGACTGTGCGGTGACCGGTTCGGGTAGACCACCCACGCGACCGATCTGCGAGACTCCCTCGTGCACGAGGGCGGTGAGCCGGCCGTCATGGCCGGCACCCAGAGCAACGCGTTGAGATGTGGGGCTTCGCGCTCCGACTGTGCGGTAGACGCCTTCGCGGGTCAGCATCATCCGCACCGGGCGCCCGGTGACCTGCGCCGCCAGCGCGGCGAGCACGGTGACCGCCCACACGGACGACTTTCCACCGAAGCCGCCGCCGACATAGGTTGCGATGACGCGGATGTCCCGCGCCTTCAGACCGAACTTGATCGCCAGGTGCTTGCGCGTCCAGTCGATGTTCTGGGTGTTGTCATGGACGGTGAGCCGCCCGCCCTCCCAGATCGCCGTCGTCGCATGGAGTTCCATGGCGTTGTGGTTCTCGTAGGGCGTGCTGTACATCCGATCGACGCTCACCGGAGCGACCTTCAGCGCGGCATCGGCGTCGCCGACAGCGGCATCACCGCCCATGAGGGTGTTCACGAGGCTCTTCTTCTGCTCCGCTTTGTGCCGCTCCGTCTCGAAGTCGACCGTCGCAGGCGATGCCTCGTAGGTGACGTGCACGAGGCGGGCTGCCTCCTGCGCGGCCTCGAGCGTCTCCGCGACGACGAGTGCGACGGGTTGTCCGTTCCAGTGCACTTGGCCGGTGTTGAGGTAGTTGACCAGCGTGCCGGAGGTGAAGCTTCCGGGGACCAGCGGGTTGAGGCGTCGGATCGGAGTCATCTCCGGCGCAGTGAGATGGGTGATGACCGATACCACCCCGGGGTGTCCCTGCGCAGCGTGCGTGTCGATGTCGACGATCCGGCCGCGAGGGATGGTCGAGTACGTCAAGGCGGCGTAGGCGAGATCCGGATAGTCGTATTCGGCAGCGTATTTGGCCGAACCCGCTGCTTTGAGCGGCCCGTCGACTCGATCGACCGCCTTGCCGACCGACGAGGAGGCGGCGGGGCTCTCGAAGGTCGGCCGCTGGCGAGACGGCGTCATCGCTCCGACTCCTCGGCGGCGAGCTCTGCGAGAACGCTCACTAGGGTTCGTCTGGCAAGTTCGATCTTGAACATGTTGCCGGGAAGCCCTTCAGCCGCGGCGAGTTCTGCGTCGGCAGCGCGCCGGAAGCCGTCTCTCGTCGGCTCCGCTCCTATCAGCGCCCGTTCCGCCTCCCGCGCCCGCCACGGCTGCGACGCGACGCCACCGAGAGCGATCTGCGCTGCCGTGATCTGGCCATCCTCGATGACGAGAACGGCTGCCACAGAAACCAGGGCGAACGCGAAAGAGGCTCGATCGCGCACTTTTCGATAGGTCGATCGGGCCGAGATCGCCGGAGGCAGCTCGACCGCGATGATCAGCTCTCCGGGATCGAGCGTGGTGTCGAGCTGCGGCATGTCCCCGGGGAGGCGATGCAAGTCCCCGATGGGGACCCGCCGGATGCCGGTCGTGCTCTGCACCTCGACCACGGCGTCGAGGGCCGCCAGTGCGACCGCCATATCGGAGGGGTGCACGGCGATGCACTGGTCGCTGGCACCGAAGATCGCGGCATCACGCTGGAACCCGCCTCGCGCCCCGCACCCGCTGCCCGGTTCGCGCTTGTTGCACCCCACCCCTGATTCGACGTCCATGAAGTACAGGCAACGGGTGCGCTGCAGAAGGTTGCCGCCCACGGTAGCCATGTTGCGGATCTGACCCGATGCCCCGGACAGGAGCGCCCGACTCAGCAGGGGATATCTCTCCCGGATGAGGGGGTGCGCCGCGAGAGTGCTGTTGCGCACGGTGGTGCCGATGCGGATCGACCCGTCGGGGAGTTCGGCCACGTCGGAGAGGGGCAACGAGGTGATGTCGACGATGCCGTCCGGTCGCTCCACTCCCCGGCGCATCAGGTCGACGAGATTCGTGCCACCCGCAAGAGCCCGCGTTCCCGGCTGCGCCAGGGTGTGCAGTGCCGAGTCCGTGTCGGCGGCGCGGGAGAACGTGAAAGTCTTCACGGGGCGACGCTCCCCGCTTCGGTGGCGACGTCTCGGATGGCGTCGACGATGCCGTTGTGTGCTCCGCAGCGACACAGGTTGCCGCTCATCCGTTCTCTGATCTCACCATCGTCGAGGTGCTCGGGACCAGCGGAGATGTCGGCGGTGACGACGCTCGGCCATCCCGCCTGGAACTCTGCGAGCATCCCGATGGCTGAGCAGATCTGCCCGGGCGTGCAGTACCCGCATTGCAACCCGTCCCGTGCGACGAACGCCCGCTGCATCGGGTGCGGATTCTCGGAATCGCCGACACCTTCGATCGTGGTGATCGCACGTCCGTCGCCGTACTGCACGGCCAGCGCCAGGCAGCTGGCGGTGCGCACGCCGTCGACCAGCACCGTGCATGCACCGCACGCACCCTGATCGCAGCCTTTCTTGCTCCCGGTCAATCCGACCCGCTCGCGGAGGACGTCGAGCAGGCTCTCGCGCGGATCCACCGTGAGCGCATGCGTCTCGCCGTTCACCGACAGCACCACGTCCTGCATCTCGACCCCGATCTTCGACGTCATCCCGGAACCCCGGCACCGACAGGAACGTCGACGTCATCGCCCGACCAGATATCCCCACATTCGACCTCGCACACGCCATGAGCGACCAAGTACTCCCGGGCTCCCGCGTCGCCGTGCAGCATGCGCACGATGTCGTCGAGATGATCTCGACCGAGAAGCACCGGATGTCCAGGGTTCCCGCCATAGGTCGCCTGCGCAAGGGCATTGCGCGTGCGCGACGCCGAAGTTGCGACAAGCCGATGAAGTGCGCGGGGAGAAGCATCCGGCGTGTCCACCGGCATGACGACGACGGCATCTGCTGCCCGGCACGAGGGATCCGACAGACCGGCGCGCAGACTCGCCGCCATCCCCTCCGGCCAACCCTCGATGGGCACGATCATCGTTCGGTCCGGCACAAGCTTCCGGGCCTCTTCGGCTTGCGCGCCGAGCACGACCACCACGTCATCGCATCCGCCCTGTCGGAGTGCGTCGACGGCACGCGTGAGCCACGGCGTGCCGTCGGAATCGCGGACCAGAGCCTTCGGCACACCGTAGCGGCGGCCGGCCCCGGCTGCGAGGACGAGTCCGCACAGCCGAGGAGCTGTTGCATCTGAATCGCGCGTGCTCATCCGACCAGCCTCCGGCTATCCGCTTCGATGCCGACGTCATGATGCAGAGAACCCGAAAGGTCACGAAGCGGTAGCCCCGACCCGGCGTACCGAGAAGAAGTGATCTCAGCGAGGATCGACAGCGCAGTCTCGACGGGACTGGATCCGCCGAGGTCGAGCCCCAGTGGCGAGTGGAGCCGCGCGATCGCGTCTTCATCCAGACCTGATCGTCGCAGCACGGTTTCCCGATGGGCCGCCGTTCGACGCGCACCCAGCGCGCCAACGAACCCGACGGGCATCCTCAACGCGAGCTGCAGCGCGGGGATGTCGACTCGCTCGTCGTGCGTGAGGACACAGACCGCCGTGCGCGCATCGACATCCCCGGGCCTAAGCGTGGCCAGATATTCGTGCGGCAGGTCGATGATGAGCTGCTCGGCGTCAGGGAACCGGTCGCGCGTCACGAGCGTGCCCCACGCGTCGCAGACCGATACCGCGTAGCCCGCGGCCGCAGCGATCCGACAGAGTGCAGCCCCATGCTCCCCGGCGCCGAGGATGATGAGCCGGGGACGCGGCGCTCGTGAAAGCAGCAGAAGATCGGCGGCCTGCTCGTTCTCGGCGGGAAACAGCACGCTCTCGCGCCCCGCGACAGCGGATGCGGCGAACGCAGGCGGACTCATCACCGTCTGGCCGCACCGAGGGCCGGAAGCGTAGACACCGATCGCTGCCGCCTCGCCGTCGACGACTCGCTCGAGAATCGGGACATGCTCCCGCGTGACGGGATAGACGACGACGTCGATCGCACCGCCGCACGCGAGCCCGGCGGCGTGGGCGGCTTCGTCATCGAACCCGAAACTCGCGGTCCGCCCGATCCCCTCGCGCAGAACCCTCAGTCCCAGCATGACGGCGTCGCCTTCGACGCAGCCACCGGAGATGGAGCCGATGACCTTCCCGTCAGCCGTCACCGCCATGCTCGCCCCGACGCCGCGAGGCGCACTTTGGGCGACCCTCGTCACCGAGATCGCCGCGACGCGCGTTCCCGCGTGCAGAATCGGGAGCAACTGCTCTGCCAGCTCAAGCATGCGACTCGGGGAGCAGCGCTTCGGGCAGAGCGATCCCCAGTCGGGTGAGGTGCCGCACCGCGTTCGACCTGACGAGTTCCTCTCGTGCGAACGGATGAGGGGAGGTCTTGTTGCCCATCAGAACGAACCCCACCCCGACGATGATCCCCATGACGACCAGGACGTAGGCGATGGCCCCGACCCAGTCCCATCCGCTGATGAGGTCGTTGCGGTACACCTCCACGAGGTACCAGATACCCAGCGGGACGTGGCCGATGATGACGGTGGCGAGCCCGGGGTTGTACCAGGTCTTGAGCTTGATGTTGCATTGCACGCCGTGCGCGAACAGCTGGCCGAAACCCACGAGGACCGCGCCGAGGCCGAGCCAGATCGTCTCAGGCCAGATCACGGGCAGCAGGTAGAGGAGCCACAGGACGAAGTTGTTCAGCAACGCGTTGAGCTGGTTCAGCGGGTATCTGTCGACCGTGGCGTCTTTCGTGCCGAGAACCACGTTGATCATCCACGGGCCTCCCCCGGGCCAGTGATACTCCTCGTACTGATGGAGGGAGATCACCACGAGGTTCAGCAGCAGGATCAGGCGAAGCCCGTCATATTGTGCGAACGCCTGCCACACGAGAGTGGCGATCGCGAGCGCGAGACCCAGGTCGTACCAGTGGCGGAGCAGAAACCTCATCGTCGTCTCCTTTCAGTGCTGCCGACTCAGTCAGGCAGCGATGGTGCGTGAGAACGTGTCGCCAGTACGGGGCGGCCCGGAAGCAACGTCGGGAGCGCGTCGAGAAAGCGGGCGGTGTCGAATCCGGGGACGATGGCGCGTTGCAGGGCGAAGCCGGGCAGGACGCTCATCAACACAGGTGCACTCACCTCGGCCCAGTCCTCAGCCGAGGCCCATCCTTCCGGCAGCCGGGGCAAGCTCTCTGCCCACCGAGCCAGCGCGCCGACGATGACCGTCCGCATCGTGGCAAGCGCATTCAACACGAGATCTCGCACCTCCGGATCGACCGTGGCTTCGGCCCAGGTCTGGATCAGTGCTTCGATCGGGGCGTCCTTGCCGAAGCCGGCGGCGATCGTCGTGATGATCTCCGCCGGAGACAGGACGTGATCCTGCTGCGCGGCGATGAGTTCGCTGCGCCGGTTCGCCAACACGCCGGCGGCGACGTCGCGGATGAGTTCCTGCTTGCTCGAGAAGTAGCTGTAGATCGCGCCGGCGGACAGCCCCGACTCGGCGATGATGTCGGCCATCGAGGTCTGCTGGTATCCCGAGCGCACGAAGCAACGCAGCGCAGCATTCATGATCTCGGTGCGTCTCGCGTCGCGTTGCTCGTCACTGATCTTCGGCATCGTCTCCGGCTCCAGGTTGACAATCATCGTACTAAGGTTCAGTATAGCGAACGATCATTCGTTTTTAAAGGAGCTTCCCCATGACCACCGACACCGCTTCACCGGTCGTCGATCCCGAGGCGAGCGCTGCGACGCCGTGGATCCGCGTGCCGATCATCGCCGTCGCCCTGTCCCTCATCGTCGGCATCGTGCTTCTTGCCTTCGCCTGGCCCGCGGTCACGGCGTCGCCCCACGACCTGCCGGTCGGCATCGTGGGCACGTCCGCGCAGGTCGAGCAGATGGGCGATGCCGTCGCCGAGCAGTCCGACGGCGCGATCGCCCTCACCCAGTACGACGACCGGGACGCCGCGGTGAAGGCGATCAAGGAGCGTCACGCCTATGGCGCGATCGTCCTCGGCGCCACGCCCACCGACGCTCCCGAGATCCTGAAGGCGACGGCAGCGAATGCCCAGGTCGCACAGCTCATGGACGGCCTCTCGCAGCAGCTGCAGACGCAGATCGACACTCAGATCCGCACGACGGTCGAGAGCAACCTCGCTGCAGCCCAGGAGAAGGCCGCAGCCGCGATGCAGGCAGCGATCCAGGCGGCACTGCAGGGCCAGGCTCCCCAGCTTCCGGACGCGAGCGCGACGACCCCGATCTCGATCCCGACCGTGACGGTCAAGGTCACCGACATCGTGCCGTTCGCCGACACCGACTCACGGGGTGCGGGACTCGCCTCTGCGCTGTTCCCGATCATCCTCGGTGGAATGATCGGCGGCATCGGGCTCACGACCCTCCTCAAGGGCGGCGGCGGTCGTCGCATCGTCGGCGTGGTCGTCTACGCCGCGGCAGCCGGCCTGGTGCTCGCCGGAGTGCTGCAGGGGATGTTCGGCGCACTGCAGGGCAACTACCTTCTCAACAGCGCGGCTCTCGGGCTCGCCATCGCCGCCATCGCCAGCACGATCACCGGACTCGCAGGCCTCATCGGCCCCGCCGGATCCGGTGTCGGTGCCGCCTTCATGATGCTGGTGGCGAACCCGCTCTCGGCGGCCGCCGTCCCGGTCGAATTCATCGCATCCCCATGGGGCGCGATCGGCCAGTGGCTGCCGCCGGGAGCCGCAGCGACGCTCATCCGCAACCTGTCGTACTTCCCCGACGCGGCCGTCGCCAATCAATGGCTTCTTCTCGGCATCTGGACGATCGTGGGACTCGCACTCACCTGGCTCAACCTGCCCGGACGTCGCCTTCGGGCCGGCGTGAGCCACGCCGAGCACCCGCTCACGACCTGATCCCCTCGTCTCGACGCAAAAGGGGAAGCCGCCTCCCCGCAGGGCCGGCCTCCCCGGCCGTCGCTGACTCGTTTGCAGGAGTCGGGCATCGACGGCAGCCCTCAGCTCGACACGCAGGTGGTTGCTCGGGTCCGGATCTCGTGCGAAGGTCATCGGTGTGCACGCCGACCGCATTGAGGTTCTGGCGCATTTGCGCGAAGACCGACGCTTTGGGGTCGGCGATGGTGAGCACCGCTGTTTGGGGTAGTCGACCGGAAAGCGCCAGCCGGCGGACGGTCCGCGCCCGCGCCCGCGCATTGTTGCCGTCTCGAACGACTTTGGGAGCAGCGCGATGTAGTGATCGACGGTGCGCGGGATCAGCAGCTCGGGGCGGTCCCAGGGGACAGGACAGTCGCTGATGTCCGTTCTCGCGAGAGTCGTCATCAGATGAGACGAACGATCACCGGAATCACGCGGAATCGCTGACGCGACCGCCAATCTGTCTCACCCGAGTTGTCAGTACCTGGGACGAAGCGTGTCTCGGTGTTTCGGTCAGGCGAGATCCGAGGCATCCTGTCCAGCCAAGATAGAGCAGAGGATCATCGCCTGTCCGATTGCGTTTCGGGCGTCGTCTGCGGTCACGACGATTCGCTGACCCACCTTCAGCGATGAGTAGTTCACGACCTGCAGATACTTCGTATCGACAAGCCCACCTGCGTGCACGTGCGCGTGACGTGTTGCCCAAAGCTTCGCGAGGAGAACCCAGTCGACATCTGGAACGAGTCGCGGATCGATATCCAGGTGAGCGGAGTACAGGTCCGCCAGGTCATCCAGCCTCTGAAAGACGTTGCCTTTTCCTTTCAGGAGTTGACCCGCAGGTTCGACGCGGCGTTCGAACTCAGCCCGCGCCAAGCGCTCAATGACGCCCACGACTCTGCTGAGCGTGTCGACTGCAATACGATCGAACACTCCTTGCTCTCTTAAGGCGGCTCGTTGAGGGCCGGGAATGCTGTCGAGCGCGCTCAGCTTCGCGGCTTCCGCTCCCAGCGCATCGCGGGCGACCTCGCCTGCATCGAGAGCTCCGCTGACGGGGCAGAACGAATGCTCGCCAAAGACGGCATAGCGGATACCGCACGTCACACACGTACGCTCCCTGACAAGCCGCTCCTCGTCCAGATCTGGGAGAGGCTGAGGGTAGAAGGGCGTCGACCTGTAGGTGATCTTCACGAACTTGTTGCTTCTGCCTGATCGTCCGAGACCTCCGAAGGCCTCGGATATGAGTTGCATCGCGGCATCCTGAGCAACGCGCATCACACGTTCTTGCTGCTGCGAGGTCACGAAGCTTGTGTGCTCCTCTTGATGTCCGCAGTACGGACAGGTCAGGATCAGATCATCGGGAAGCGCCTTGTAGTCGTCTAGATGCATCCTGAAGATCTGCTGGCATGCTGGGCACTCGCGTCCGAAGTAGCCGTGCTCGTCAGACGGTATAGAGACGCGAAACGTCTCATTCCCTGATTCGTCACGTCCCTCATAGCTTGCGCCATCAGCGGTGCGAAAGGTCATGAGGGAAGTCTCTCAGCTTGCACCGACACTAGCCACGCACGCGTACTAGGACGCCGGTAGGCTCTCTGATCCGCTGGTCGCGATCAGAGCCACCTGATCCGCATCGAGATAGCGGAAGCTCTGAGGCGGCTCAAGGCCAAGTAGAGTCCGCAAGGACGCCAACGAGACAGGCCGTGCCCACGTTTTCGGGTCCTCCACTTCAAGCAGAGTGGAGGCTTCGGCGCCATCAAGGTACTCGCCGAGCGCGTCTTCGGCGATGCCGATCGCATCGGAGTGCATCTCCCAGACGCGGTCGGAAGGAACTGTGCTTGTTTGCTTGAGGCGCACAGTACCCAGAACCGCTCTCTCCGGGGAGCTGGAGTACAGAACAACTGTGGTGCCGGGTGGCACCTCTGGGAATCGCCGTCGCACCTCGACGGTTTTTCGTCCTTCGAGAATCGCGCGCGCGTATCGTGGTTTCACTGAGATGAGCAGCGCCCTTTTCATCTGCCTTCCCATCCTGGCTGCGTGCGGATGAGGTCGTCGAAAAGACCGGGAGCGCCGGTACGTGTCGTGAGTAGCGACGTCGTGGTTCCGTGCATGCGGAGCAGCGCGTCGAACGAGCGCTTGCCGACGGGCTGGTCAAGCACCTGCGTGTCTTCGAACCTCAGCACAAGCACCTTTCCGTCAATCGCATGACCTTGGATCTCGCCTCGGTGCAGGACGCCGAGTGATCGATACTTCTCAGCCGCGTCCTGGACGTCCAGTACTTCAGCATCGAGTACGCGGGAGTGTGCCACCACAGCTCGGACGGCGCTACTTTCTCGCGCCCTGGGATCTTTGGTCACGTACCAAAGCACGCGAGTCGGGATGTCCCAGTGTCTCATCTTCGGTGCAGCGAAGTAGACGAACTCGCGGGCGAGCCCCAGCGCAGGGCGTTCGCGCAGCTGGATCAGCGTGTCATTGAACCCGAGGAGCTCGCGCGCATACCGCGGTTGAATAGGCACGATGCGCACTGGAACAGCTTTGTCGAGCACGATCTGGAGCCAGTTCTTTCGCTCGTAGTCAGCGACCGCGCCTGGGGTCTCTAGCGACTCAGTCTGGGCCGCGCGAGGGTGACGACCTAGTTTCACCGCGAGGGGCGCCCCCTCGAAACCATCTGCGACCAGGGCGGCTCGAAGCACTTCATCGACCACGTCGTCGACGACCTCAACGGCCGTCGCGCCTCGTTCCAATGCCAACGCCCGAAGGTATCGTGTGAGCTGAAACGCGATGGTGCCGCCAAGTGATCCCCGCGCGACGCGGATCACCGCAACCGACAGCACGTCACCGCGGACCTCGGCCGAGAGCAGGGCACGTTTCCGCCCTCGCTCGTCAACCAGCAGGTCGATCCTCGCACTAGCAGGTCTCGCAAGAACGGCATGAAGCCGTTTCCGGAACTGCTTGCCCTTCTCGCCTTTATGAACTTCGACGAACACCTCCTCGAGACCAGAGGATGATGCCGTCACTTCTTCCCAGCGAAGTCCGACCGACTCGAGTCGTCCTGAGCGGAACTCCGTTGGAGCGGACGGCGGAATGAATGTCCTGAGAAGATCAACTGGCCGGAGAACATCGATCGCGTACTCTTCGCGTGACCAGCTCGCGGTCGCGGCGAGGAAGGTCTCGTCCCGCGTCACGAAGTAGTCAGCCCCGGCGAGCACCGCATCCGCCAGATGCTTGGCGTCGCTACGAAGGCTGCGGTCTCGTGCCGTGAGCTCGGCCGGCATTCTTCGGAGGATGTCCGACGCGAGGGAACGCATGCCGTCTTGCCGTCGCAAAGCAACCAGTCCGCTGAGGTTGAGGTTGCCCCCGGATTCCGGACATTGACCAGGCGGGATCCGTGTGTTTGCGGGCCTGTCGGGGAGGATGTCCTTGATGGGCACGAGCAAGAGAAAGACATACACGCCGGAGTATCGCCGTGAGGCTGCGCGTCTGGTGATCGACACGGGCCGGACCGTCGCGGCGGTAGCGCGCGAGATCGGCGTCGGTGAGCAACTGTTGGGCCGGTGGGTGCACGCCG
Source organism: Microthrixaceae bacterium (assembly GCA_020439065.1). Lineage (GTDB taxonomy): Bacteria > Actinomycetota > Actinomycetes > Actinomycetales > Microbacteriaceae > Microbacterium. The sequence continues at coordinate 14,169 of JAGQTK010000001.1, read as the reverse complement.
AACGAGCGCGCACAGGCGTTGAGACCGACACGTTGCTGGATCTGAACGAGCGCGCCGAGCTGGAACGGTTACGCCGCGAGAATCAGGATCTGCGGATGGACAACGAGTTCCTGGGAAAAGCGGCGGCCTTCTTCGCATCGAAGCAGAACCCGAGGAGCGGTTCGCGGTGATCGAGGCGGAGAAGGCCAAACAGACGACGATAACGGTGACACGGATGTGTGCGCTGCTCGGGGTGGACCGGCGCCGGTACTACGAGTGGCGGACCCGGATAGCTGCCGGCCCGTCGCCACGGCAGCAGCGAGCCGCGGACCTGACGGTGCGGATCCGCGAGTTCCATGCCGCGTCCGACGGGACCTATGGGGCGCCAAGAATCCATGCAGATCTGCAGGACGCCGGGGTGGTGGTCTCGCGCAAGACGGTCGCGAAACTCATGCAGGCAGACGGCGTCACGGGGATCAGCCCCGCCACTTGGCATCCACCGACGACCGTCCATGGTGAGGATCCGTTCCCGGTTCCCGACCTGGTGGAGCGGCAGTTCGACAGGGGCGAACGCGACGTCGCTTGGTTCTCCGACATCACGTATTTGCATACCGGTGAGGGATGGGCGTTTCTGTGTGTCGTCAGGGACGGGAACACCCGCCGCGTCCTCGGCCGGACTGTCGCTGACAGTCTGCATACCGACCTCGTCGAAGACGCACTGCGCCAGGCGGTCGCGCTGCGCGGTCACCTGCCGCGGAAGGTGATCTTCCACGCAGATAGAGGCACCCAGTACACCAGCGCGCAGCTCGCGAAAGCAGCGAAGGAGCTTGGCGTGCTGCGGTCGATGGGTCGCACCGGGGTGTGCTGGGATAACGCCGCCGCGGAATCGTTCTGGTCCACGTTCAAGAACGAGTACTACCACCGGCACACCTTCGCCACGATCGACGCCGCTCGACGCGGCGCTTACGTCTGGATCGACGGCTGGTACAACGCTCGCCGACGCCACTCGAGCATCGGCTACCTCAGCCCGTTAGAGTACGAACGACGCCAGCTCGCGCTGGCAGCCTGACCAACCAACCAACCACCTGTCCGGGAATCGGGGTCAGCCTCACACCGCCTCCGTAAATGCCTCATCGAAGCTCGACGGGTCATCAGACGGGTCGGCGTAGAAGTTTAGGGCGCCAAACTTCGATTTCACCTGCTGTACGACGTATTTCGGGGCGATGACCGACAGTGTCGCATCGAGTCTGGTCAGCAGCGGGTACCAGCCGGCTCCGACTTCCAGCAGTTCTGGCCAGCCTGGAGCGATCCGCTTGAGAAGGCCCTGGAGTTCCGGCGGATATTCCTCGGTCAAGTTAACCTTCTCGTTCCGTGATGGCGGTCATGACCGTGAGTTCCGAGCTCGGTTCGCGATCGGTTTCGCACTGATGGCGTGTGGCTTCCCGGGCCTGTTGGCGATGCCTCGACCGCTCGCGAAACTCGCGTCCCACGCGCAGGCTGCGCATGACGCCGTTGTCGAAGCTGATCATTCCTCGCCGGCGCCATTCGATTGCCGCGTGGCCGCGGAAGCCCGCAACGGCGCGGCGGCGCTGCATGAAGTCTAGGTTTCGCGGCAGCGGGCCGGGGAGCCCGTCTGTGTCCGGCAAGAGGTATGTGAAGAGTTCAGCGAATGTGGGGCCTGCGGCTGTGCGGCGGCGAGTTTGGGCGATGAAGATCGCCGCGGCCAGCGCCCATTGCTCTGCCGTGTCGTCACTGGTGAAGTCCTCGAACATGAACAGCCACTCGGCTGGCGGCGGCGAGTCGATTTCCTGCCACCAGATCGGGTACGACTCGGGCATGTCAACCATCACAATCGCGGTCGCTTGCACGGGCCTTCCCGCGACGCGACCGCCTGTCATCGGGATGGGCAGCACACGTGCAGGGAAGAGCGGAGCGATCCGACGAGGACGAGATTGTTTCGTATGGCCTTCCGAATTATGCCATACCGATTAGGCCATACGAGGAGTGGCCCGTCGAGACGCTTGGTAGGTGGCCCGACGGAACGACGAGATTGAAGCGGAGTGGAGCGCGTACTCCCAGCGCTTTGCGACCTCGCTTCGTTCTGCGCGGGAACGTGCCGGGCTGAGCCAGGAAGGGTGACGTCCCGTGGAGTGGTGGAGGATTCGGCAGGGTTGTTTGCGTCGTAGACGTGGGTGAGCCATCGTGCGATGGTCAGTGAGAAGTACCGATCAAAGTTCTCTCACAGAAAGACACAAAGCACGATGGCTCTAGACCAGTCTGCCCTCCTCGAGCTTCTCGGGGAGCTGAAACTCACCGATGTCACCGACCGGATCCGTGTCGCGACCGAAACGCTCTATCAGGAACTGATCGATGCGGAAGCGGCCGCGTTCATCGGCGCCGCCCCATTCGAGCGCAGCGCTGAGCGAATCACGCAACGCAATGGCACCCGCCCGCGCACCCTGACCACGACGGCCGGGGACCTGGAGTTGCGGCTCCCGAAGCTGCGACAGGGGTCCTTCTTCCCCTCGCTGCTGGAGCGGCGCCGCCGCGTCGATCAGGCACTGTTTGCGGTGGTGATGGAGGCCTATGTTCACGGCGTGAGCACGAGAAAGGTCGATGATCTCGTCAAAGCTCTCGGCGCCGATACCGGGATCAGCAAGTCCGAGGTGTCACGGATCTGCGCGAACCTGGACGAGGACGTTGCCGCATTCCGTGACCGTGCGCTGGCTGACACGACCTATCCGTATGTGTTTCTCGACGCGACCTACTGCAAAGCCAGGGTTGGCCGGCGAGTGGTCTCTCAGGCCGTTGTCGTTGCCATTGGTGTCGCCGCCGATGGGCGCCGCGAGGTCTTGGGTTTCGAGGTTGGAGAGACCGAATCGCAGCCGTTCTGGACGAGCTTTCTGCGTTCTTTGAAGGCCCGCGGACTCGATGGTGTGAAGCTCGTCATCAGCGACGCCCACACGGGTCTGATCTCCGCGATCGAGACCGTGTTCGCTGGCTCTTCCTGGCAACGGTGTCGGGTGCATTTCATGCGCAACGTGCTCTCCAACGTCCCGAAAGCGTCAGGTCCGATGGTCGCCTCGATCATCCGCACGATCTTCGCCTAACCAGACACCGAGCACGTCTTCGCCCAGTTCCACGAAGTCGTCCGGATGCTGACCCGGTCACATCCGAAGATCGCGGACATGCTCGAGGACGCGAAGAATGACATCCTCGCGTTCTGCGGATTCCCGCAACAGCACTGGCGGCAGATCTGGTCCACGAACCCCCTGGAACGCGTGAACAAGGAGATCAAACGCCGCACCGACGTCGTCGGCACATTCCCGAACCCCGCCGCGTTGCTGCGCCTCGCAGGGCACGTCCTGATCGAGCAGCACGACGAATGGGACGGCGCCGACCGCCGCTACTTCAGCGAACACTCCATGAAGCTCCTGTTCGCGAACGACGAGGAGGTGGCGATCCCGGAACTCAACGCGGCATAATCAAAAAGCACTGACCGCACGGTGTTGAGATTCTCCACCACTCAGCGGGACGTCACCCCAGGAAGATGTCGCCTATCGGTCGGGCCCTACGCGCTACACGTATCAGAAGTACGAAAAGGGCGAGTCGCGGCCGGGGAATCCGGCGAACCCGACGCTTCGAACGATGCTCGCGCTCTCGCAGGTGCTTGGTCTGCCCCTGGCTGATTTAGTCCCGGACGGCGCCCCGGATCTCCGCAGCCGCTAGATCAGGGCAGAGCCAACTCATCTGGTTCCAGGGGATATCTTCTGGTCACGCTCAGCCGCGATGTGCCCTCAGTGTGGCCTCGCATGAGTCCGTCCAGTATTCGTGGCGAGACGTGTCGGAGCAGGCATGCCCGTTGAGTACCGGACGCGACGATGAGCGCGCGATCTTGCGGGCATAGAGCGTTCTTGGCGCTCGTGGTTCGCCTGAGCCCCGCAGCGTAGAGGACCGCGCGGTGCGCGTGCCCGATGACGGCGCCCGCCCAGTCGTGCAGTCGCTCGTTTACGGTTGCACCCAGCACAGTTGCGATGACGTTCGCGAAGCCATCGATCTGCGGCAGTGCCGATCGCGACACCTGGAGGACGCCGCGGAGTATCCGTGGGCTCATGGCGACTTCGACAACTCTCACTACTTCGGGATAGGCACATAGCATCACCTCCTCAAACGTGGTCGGTGCAGGGAGGCCGAGCCGTTGGGCCCGCTCCTCGAGGAACGTCTCACCGTCACTTCCTTGGGACCACGCGAGTACCGCTGCGGCCGCGAGGTTGTATTCGCCGGTGTGCAAGGCGATGCCGCGCTCCCACAGTGGTCCGCGCAGGGTCTCTTCCGCGTGGCTCGCGGACGCCTCAACGGAGACCTTGGTGTCCAGTCCGCGAAGCGTCCAACGGCCATGCTTCAGGCAGAGAGGTCCGCTTCTCGCTCGGGTAGTGGTTGTGAGTCCACCGGCACATTCCACGCAGGCAGTGCGTGGTTCGGCGAGCGTGCGGCACCGCGGGCACTTCTGGGGCTTCCAGCGCGGATGACCGCAGCGAGTCCACATCCCGTGGTCTTCGAAGGACACCTCGAGTGCATCATCGGGCAGGCCGCAGAGCCGGGCGAGCGCGAGCGTGATGCGTGGATCGTTTTCTCTCCACGTTGAACGCTCCGCCTCTCGAATCAGCATGCGACGAATCTCCCCAACCTCCAGGCAGTGCGTCTGGGCGATGCGCCCGATATAGCCACTGACCGTTTCGGCGGGCACCGGGGCGACGTAAATGGGCAGGGTACGCATCGCGTCTATCGATGGCGTGAAGGTTGGTCGCGCAATGTCGGCAATAGACGACGAGCGTCGTCGTGGCGCAGAAAGACCGCTCGAATGCGAGGGACATTGTCACGGATCAGGACGCCGAGTGCCCCCATCTCAAGGGATCGCCCGTGCCGCAGGGGCTTGGTTGCTGAATCACCGAGTCGTAGTTCACGGCCGGAGGCCTGGAACATTTCATTCACGGAGCCGAGTTGGTTCCGCGATCGCGACGCGACTGCCGTCGCAGCTGCCTCGACCATCGCGGCGACGGGAAGGTGCCCGATCTGTCTGTTGCGAAGGAACGCCTGCATCGAAGGCGCCGTGAGGAATGCGGTCAGTTCGACAGCCTCAGGATAGAAGTCACGCATGTGCTGCTCGGCGCCGCCGATGGAGAGAGCGTCGTCGACGAGTTCACGGTAGGTCGAGATGATTTCGCCGGCGAGCTCGATCTCGCCCGTGTCGAGGCCGATCCCACGCGCCCATAGAGTTCCGGTGAGGCATCTTTCTGCTCGGGCATATACGACGGGGATCCTGATCGCCTCGTCGCGTCCGTCACGGTGCCAACGCTTATGGCGTGCGCAGAAGGCGCCGGCCCGAGATTGGACCTCGACGTTCATCCCGCTCGAGCACCGCCGACACATCGTGACCGGCTTGGGAAGCGGGGAACAGCGCGGGCATTGCGCGCGGGCCCAGTTGTTGTGGATGCAGCGGCTGAAGAGTCGGTGGGTGGTGTCGTCTCGGTCGAACCAGTTCGCTGGCAGATCGTCGAGTTGCGCGACCACGTCCGGGGCGGCCTCCGGCGTTGTCCGCAACGGAAGCCCCTGCTTCGACTTGCGGATGGCGGTCCAGAGTTCTCCGGCCGTCAGGGAGTTGCGTTCGACGAGCCTGTTGTAAAGGCTCCGCACGGTTTCGCCCGGGAACGGACTGACCGTCGCCGGCAGCACTCTCATCGGCCAGCCTTCACCCGTCGCCCTCGTGGTCGTCGTGTGCTCTGTGCCGCTTCGTCGGCTACGCGATCTTCGAGTCGCCGTATCGTCTCGAGAACCACCAGGAGATGGTCCAGGTCGAGTTGTTCGGAACGATCACGAATCGCATCGCGAGCGCAACGGCGAATCGCCTTGGCCATGCGTCCCAGCGATCCTCGTGAGATTTCGCGAAGCTCCGCGGCAATCTTCAGAATGTCGCCTTCATGCTGACGGATGAGACAGAGCGAGTCTTCAAGTTCAGTGAGGACTCGTCCCCAGACCGCAGCTCCCTCGTTTGTTGCGACGTCATATTCGTCGAACTGGACAGTCTCGAATCTGGCCATGATCTGTTCTCCCCGCGACCCCCAGAAGAGCCCGTTCTGCGCGACGTTGACTCCGGCGTAGATCATCGTTCCGGGGCAGCGTTCCGAGAGTTCCTTGAGCGCGTCCGCCGCTTGTTCGCTCGCGCGATAGCGCAGATCGAGGCGATGGATGTCGTCGATGATGACGATCTCGGTCTCACAGGCTCGCATCACGTTACTCACCCGCCCCAGCAGCGTTTCGTACGATGCTGTCTGAGAGAACGGAAGCGCGTAGAACTCCGCAAGCTTTTTCATCATCGTCTTCTCGGTCGCGTGCGTGGGCACCTGAGCGAAAGCGACGGGGATCAGGTCCTTTCTTCGAGTACCTGCCCGTTCTCGCCGAGCTCGTTCATATGCTCGCCCGAATTCTTGGACGGCCGTCGTCTTCCCCGTGCTGGGTCGTCCGGAGATGACGACGCCGGATTTGCTCGCGTCGGGCGAGCGATTGTCGGCCATCGCGCTGCTGGCTGCCGCAACGAATCTCCGAAGTGAGGGTGTGGCGATACGGGCACCCACTGACATGAAGCGCTCGCGAGCGATGTTGTAGATGGATCGATCCGATGAGGCCATCGCTTCGTACTCGCTCATGGTGCAAGGCGCGGGTCGTGGAGCATCGAACTCGACGAACTCTCGCCATCCTTCCTTCGTCGTGTAGTCGAAGTTCACGGTCGGGGCATCGAAGTCGAACTGGGCGAGCAGATCGTCGAACATCACTCAGTTCCTTCCGCTTGACGCGTGAGCCCGAACGGAGGCGCCACCGGCCAGCTGGATGCACCAGCCTCTTCGGTCGAGTCGTCGCTGCTGGTCGGCGCGATCTCTCGCTCCGAGTCCGTAGATGCTGGGGAGAGCGTCGCCAGCTGGTTGGTGATCCCGAGCGGGTCTGTCATGTTCGACTTCGCGCGCTTGCGATCGCGTGAGGTAAGGGACTTGTTGCCGGTGCTCATGAAGCGGCGGAGGACCTCGTTCAGGTCGTCATTCGTCGGGGCTTCCTCACCGCGCGCTGCGGCTTGTGCGCGTGCGATTCGCCAGATCTCATCGGCCATCGGCATATTCGAGTACGGGGATCGCCAGCTGAGGGGGATGAACTCGTCTTCGAGTTGGAGCCAGACGATCATGGGGTTGTATGGATCGACGTGAATCGGCCATTGACCCGCGTGCCGGCGATCAGGCGATCGCTTGTTGCGCAGGGTGCCCAGCGCTTCGGAGTCGTATCGTCGGAGGTCGAGGTTCACTCCGTAGTGATGGATTCCACGCCATTTCTTTGGGAGCAGTGCGATGTAGTGATCGGCGGTGAGTGGGATCAGCAGCTCGGGGACGGCTTGCCGGTATGCGCTCACCATCTGATTCGGGCTGAGCTTGAACTTCGGGTGGCGTGGGTCCCGTAGCGAGCCGTGGGGGCGGTTCTGCCAGATTGCCGCGATCCAGTCTTCGAGGAGCTCCTGCAGTTGTTCGAGCGTGAGCAGCCGGTCGGTCGGGAACCTCTCGTCGCCGCGCATGTCGGCGCTTTCGCCGAGAAAAGAGACCACGTACTGCGTGAAGCGGTTCTTGATCGTGCGGAACATGCGCTCGATCTTTGCCTTTTGAGTAGGCGTGTATGCCGCCGCGAGGTTCAGGGAGATGCCGAGTGTGCGACATGCATCGGTGAAGTGTCTCGACACATAGGATGCTCCTCGGTCTGTGGTGATGGTCTCGGGGAAGATGTACTGTTGCGCGTCGCGTGCGTCCTCGAAGCGTTGCGCAATGAGGGCGTCGTCTCCCACCCAGGCTTGGGCGATGTTTCGACGGTTGGCGCGAACGCCCTCGGGCCGGTAGGCGTACGGGACGAGAGCGCGGGCGAGCAGGACAACGAGATCGATGCTGCGCGTGCCGATCGTCACGATCGCCCCCGGAACACTTCGCGAGCACTCGTCGAGCAGGATCGTGAGGTCAGGACGTACCTGCTCCCCGTCGCAGTCGACGAGGATCTCCATCGGCGTCGTGTCGATCAGTACCTGCTCGCCGGGGCGCATACCGGTTCGACTGCCGAAGACGTGGCTGGGTTGGTTTGCCGTCGTCCTGCGCGTACGCGCCGTTCCGAATGTGTGCCGTCCGGCTTCCAAGCGTTCCATCAGGCGATAGATCGTCGACCTGCTCGGCACCTCGACCGCGCCTTTGCCGTATCGGGTCTCGAGGTCCCGCTCCACGATCCAGATCAGACGGTCTGCCGTGCCGGTTGAGGCTCGAGTCTGTCCATCCATCGCAGAGACGATCGCTTCGATGAGACGCGGATCCTGTGTCGACCGGGGCCTGTCCGCCATCCCGAATCGGCGTCGATCGAGAAGCCCGGCGACTCCGAACTCGTCGAGAGCGGCGAGCTGCCGCGTCACCTTTATCGCGTTGTAGTCCGTACCAAGTCGCCGATTCACATGGTCAACGGTCACCTGGTGGGCGGGCGTCTTCTTCATCCCACCTTCGAGGAGGTCTGCGAGTCGATCGAGCTCTTCGAGCCAGACATCCACGACTCTGCGGTCGGCGGGCGGGAGCTCGTCAAGGACGCCCAAATCCAAAACGTCGGTCGTCGACCTCACTGTTGCCGGCTCGCCGCGTTCAGCGAGATCGGCGTTCAGCACTTCGAGATCCTCGCCCATCTCTGCGTTGCGCAGCGTGGTGTAGGTCGCCCGAACAGCGACGACTTGCAGGTCCTCGTCCTTCCATCTCACCACGTCGCCAGGATGGACGATCATCGGTCTACCCCGAATCGGACCGTGGCGGACATGCTCAGCGGACGGCTGAGATCGCATCGAGCGACGTCGGACCATATAAGGGCGTATGCCGCTCCAAGTGCGCTGTTCTTCACGTCTCCCAAGAGGGCGACGAGGTCGACGAGTCGAATCGTTCCAGAATCCGGCAGGTCGTCCAGAACCACGCCCTCGAGCCACTGGGGGTCACGGTAGCGCAGCAGAAACCTCAGGTTCTGTTGGGTCGCTCCGGGTAGATCGTCGAAAACGAGGTAGTCCCATCCGAGAGCAGCTGCCATCCTCCGGGTGAGCTCGAACTTTGCGGCATCCTCCGGTTCGATGTCTGACCTCTCCCTGACGTCGACAAGCAGCGCGCTGCCGTCCTTGCGACGAACGAAGTAGTCGGGGGCATGGCGGCGTTTCGGGCTGCGCCAATGAATCCACATGGGCTGACTCGACACCGCCTCCGCACTCCGGGTTCGATCGAGACTCATCAGGAACGCCCGCTCCCAGAACGACTCGAAGGGCACGTGCTGGCCCGTCGAGGCGAGCCAGAAGCGGCCTTCAACGTTGCGCTTGTGTGGGTAGTCCGGGAATTTCCGGACGGGTGCCGTCTCTTCGAAGGCGATCGCCCCAGCGTCCGCCGGTGTCAATTCTCGAGCGAACCCGTGAAGCGAGTATCGAATTGTGGCCGCCAGGGCGTTCGTTCCATCGATCGCCTGAAGCCAGTTGGTTGTCAGCGTCATTGCGGACTCCGTTCGGCCCCGGAGTCCGCGGAGGTGTTCCGCGGTGCGGGTCCTGACTTGACGCGAAAGTTACTCCGCTGTCTGGCGCGGAACCGACAACACGCCGCCGAGCTACAACTCGGGTGAGAATCTACAACTCCGATGAGACGTTCTACAGGTAGATGAGATTTCTACAGATCCGGTGAGACAGGACAACAAGACGAGCGATCACAACGAGATAACGAAAAACCCTTCCCTTCGTTATCGGACTGTTATAGAGTGCTTCGTGTCGGAAGTCTTTCGCTGTGACGGCTCCCGGACATGTGATTGCAGGACACTCTTGGTGCAAAGGGACAAGGGCCGGTCGGAAGCCTCTCCGACCGGCCCTCACTTCGTCTCCGCCCGGTCTGTGGTGAACTGAACGCATGAGCGACCTCTCGATCTCCCTCACCCTCGACGGCGCGCCCGATCTGCCGAGCGCGCCGCTGCAGGCGCTCTACCGCATCACGGATCGCTCCACCCCCGAGCTGCGGCGCGCCATCCTCGCCGGCGAGCCGCTGTACACCGCCGCACTGTTCGGGCGCGAGCACATCACCGCGGTACCGCGCCTCGAGAAGACGATCGCCTTCCTCACCGAGCACGGGCTCGCCTTCACGCTCACCGAACACGATGACGACGGCGACACGGCGATCGACCTCGCGACGCTCCGCGAGATCCTCGAACCCGGCGCAGGGCTCGCCGGCGCCTGAGCGCCCCCGAGGCGCACGCCCGGGGCGGCCCACCGACGCGAACTTGCCACGCCGCGAGGCATCCACCCGTCAGACGCCGCCGCCACCTCCGCCACCGCCACCACCGCCGGCCGAGCCGCCCCCACCCGTGCCGCCCGTCGACGACGATGACGAGGCGGCCGACGACAGCGAGCCGATGCCCGCCGAGAACGACGACGCATCGAAGCCCCCGGTGCCCGCGAACCAGTACGGTCCGCTCGCCCCGACGGTGGTGTAGAGCACCGCGAGCTGGCGCGACCATTCCTTCTCTTGCCCGAACACGACGGCGTACGGAAGCAGCTTCTCGTACAGGTCGAGCTTCTGGCGCGGGTCGTTCACGTCGACCGGCACCCGCTCGGCACCCGACGGCGACTGCAGCATGCGGATGCGGTCGGCCTCGGCCCAGCCGATGAACTCTTCGAGCCCGCGCAGATGGTCGCGCGTGTCGGCGCCGAGCGCGCTCAGCGGCCGGCGCGACACCAGACGCAGCACCGTGACGACCAAGATCGCGGATGCCACGATCAGCGCGAGCGGCCCGAACCCGTGCACGCCCCGATCGACCGCCGCCGAGCCGAAGACGAAGACGAGTACCGCGGAGAGCGCCGTCAGCAGCACGGGCCATAGCCGCGTGCCGCGCGGCACCGTGCGGCGCACCCCGCGCGTGGTGAGCTCGCGGTCTGCGGCCGCGAGGATCCCCTGCGCCGCCGACGAGAACCGGGAGTCTTGCCGGCCGAAGGTGTATTGCTCGCCCGGCTGTCCGGTCGGAAAGAGCCCGTCGAGCAGCATGCGTCCGTCGCCGTCGGCCCGTGCCGGGTCGACCAGCTCGGCGGTGAGCTTGGGCCTCGAGAACCACCCGCCCTCGCTCTCGAGAATGCGGATCGACCCGACCACCGACTGCTCGAGCACCTCGGCGGGGATCGCCTTGTTCTTGCGCCCGAGCAGCACGGCGCTCTCGAGCGCGTCGACCGCCGCGGGCGGGTCGTACTCGGCGATGATCGTCGGGCGCCCGGGCTCATCGGCGAGCGGCCGGCGCCGTGCCCGCACCGCCAGCACCGCGCCGCCGACCACGCCCAGCCCGGCGAGCACCTGCAGCCACCCGAACGGCGACGCGAAGTACGAACCGTCGAACGCCGCGAACGTGCCCGGCGCGAATCCGACCGCCATCGTCAGGGTCTGGTACGGCGCGAGAGACTGGGCCGTCGCCGTGATCACCGCACCGCCTGAGCCCTCGTCGGCGCGCGCGATCTGACCGCAGGCATCCGTCGCGCCCTGATACCCCTGGAAGCACGCCATCCGACCGGTGAGCGCCCCCGCCAGTTCGGGGTCGAGGTGCAGGCGCGCGGTCACGGAGCCGAACGGCTGCGCCCAGCCGACGCCGTTGACATCCCAGAAGAACTCCAGGCCCGAGTCGGGATAGTCGAACGTGACGTTCTGCAGCGTGTAGGTGATGACGTAGGTCTGCCGCCCGTGCACATACCCGTCGGCGCGAGAGACCACCGAGAACTCTCCGTCGACGTCTTCGATCTCGGATGGCCGCGGGGTGCCGTTCTCGTCGGTGATCGACTCGAGGTGCGCGCGCAGGGGCTGGTCTTTGAAGGTGTCGGGCATCGCCCGGCGGATGCCATGATTCTGGTCGGTCTCGGGAAAGACCGCCACGATCGTCTCGACCACGCGCAGCCGGCTCGTGCCGTCGTCGGCGCGGGTGAGGGTGTAATCGGCATCGAACGAGTCGAACGTGAAGTCGTCGAGCCCGGACGGCACCGCGGCGACGGCCGCGGGCTCTCGCGCGGCGGCGGCGGCGACCGGCTCTTCCGAGGTGGACGGCGCCGTGGATGCCTGTGCCGCAAAAAGACCCGCCAGCATCAGCGCGCCCAGCGCCCCCGCGACCACAGCCATCGCGATCGCGCGCATGCGATTCATGCCCCCACCTTCCCACACGTGGCGCGGTGCGGTGCGTCACCGTCGCCGCATGAAAGCCGCACTAATGTTGAGGCCATGACAGACCGACGCCTCGCCGTCGCCGCGTGGGAGAGCCTGTTCCGCGCGCAGCACGAGGTTCTGCACGAGATCAGCGGCGATTTCAGCGACGACGACCTGACGCAGGCCGAGTACGACGTGCTGCTGACCGTCACCCGAGGCGACGACCACGCGGCGCGACTGCGCGACGTGACGGCGAACATGCTCATCAGTCAGCCGAGCGTGTCACGCCTCGTCGACCGCATGGTCGCGCGACGCCTCATCGAGAAGGGCCCCGATCCGCTCGACGGTCGCGGCGCGATCGTGCGCGCGACCGACGAGGGACTCGCGGCGTTCCGCCGCGTCGCGACGGCGCACGCCCGCTCGATCGCCGAGCGCATGTCGGTGCTGTCCGACGCCGAACTCAGCGACCTGCAGACCCTGACGGCGAAGCTCCGCGCCGTCGGCTGACCGCTCCGCGGTCGCGCCTGCGGGGCCGGGGCCTGCGACGCTCGGGACGCACGGCGATCAGGGCGTGCGGCGGCGCAGCGTGAGCGATGCCAGTACGAGCGCGCCGACGGTGAACGCCGCGACGATCAGCAGCGGACCCCAGAGGGTCCACCCGTCGTCGCCCGCGGTCACCGCGGTGACGGCGTCGATCGCATAGCTCAGCGGCAGCCAATCGCTGATCGCCTGCAGCGCGCCCGGCATCTGGTCGCGCGGCATGAACAGCCCGCCGAGGATGATCTGCGGGAACACCAGGAGGGGCATGAACTGCACCGCCTGGAACTCGGTTCGTGCGAACGCGCTCGCGAGCAGCCCGAGCGCCGTGCCGAGGAGCGCGTCGAGCACGGCCACGAGACCCAGTTGCCACACCGGACCTGACACGTCGAGACCGCACACGAGCACGGCGAAAGCCACCGTGATGACCGCCTGCAGCACGGCCATGAGTCCGAACGCGAGCGCGTACCCGCCGATGAAGTCGCCCTTGCCGAGGGGCGTGGTCATGAGCCGTTCGAGAGTGCCGCTACGGCGTTCGCGGAGTGTCGTGATCGAGGTCACGAGGAACATCACCACGAAGGGGAACAGCGCCAGGATCGGCCCGCCGACGCGGTCGAAGACACCGTCTTGCTCGCTGAAGAGCCAGGCGAACAGCCCGACCAGCAGGCTCGGCGCCACCAGCATGAGGGCGATCGAGCGGGGGTCGTGGCCGAGCTGACGCAGCACGCGCCCCGCCGTCGCCAGCGTGCGACCGGCGTTCATGCGCCGCCGTCCCGTCGGATGAGTTCGAGGAACGCCGCATCGGGATCGGCGGTGCCGGTGCTCGAGAGCAGGCCCGCAGGCGTCGTGTCGGCGATCAGTCGCCCGGCGCGCAGCAGCAACAGGCGATCGCACCGCAGCGCCTCGTCCATCACGTGGCTCGAGACGATGAGCGTCGCCCCCGCGTCGGCCACCGCGCGGAAGAGATCCCACAGTTCTGCGCGCAACAGCGGATCGAGCCCCACGGTCGGCTCATCGAGCACGAGCAGTTCGGGGCTGCCGAGCATCGCCAGGGCGAGCGACACCCGGTTCTGCTGCCCGCCCGAGAGCGAGGCGACCAGCCGGTCGGCCTGCGCGGTGAGACCCACCTGCACGATCACCCGATCGACGTCGCCGCCGGGAGCGCCGAGCAGCCGCGCGACGTAGCGCAGGTTCTGCCGCACGGTGAGGTCGGCGTACACCGACGATCCCTGCGTGCCGTAGGCGACGCGACGGCGTAGCGATGCGCTGCCGGCCGGTTCACCGAGCACCGTCACGGTGCCCGACGCGGTCTGCTGCACGCCGACGATCGCGCGCAGCAGCGTGGTCTTTCCGCACCCCGACGGCCCGAGGAGGCCCGTGATGGTGCCGCGCGCGATGTCGACGTCGA
>JAGQTK010000019.1 GCA_020439065.1 Microthrixaceae bacterium | reverse complement strand
GAGGAGCAGATCGTTCCCCTGCGCGCGCGCATCTCCGAGCGGCTCGGTCACTCGGGGCCGACCGTGTCGCAGACCGTGGGCCGCATGGAGCGCGACGGGCTCGTCGTCGTGGCAGAGGACCGCACGCTGCAGCTCACCGATGAGGGGCGCCAGAAGGCGATCGACGTGATGCGCAAGCACCGCCTCGCCGAGCGGCTGCTCAGCGACGTGATCGGTCTCGACTGGGCCTTCGTGCACGAGGAGGCATGCCGCTGGGAGCACGTGATGAGCGAGCAGGTCGAACGGCGCCTGGTCGAGCTGCTGAACCACCCCACCGAGTCGCCGTACGGCAACCCGATTCCGGGCCTTGACCAGCTTGGCGATCACGAAAGCGCCGTGTTCGCCAAGGGCGTCGTCGGTCTCGTCCGGCTGATGCACGAGACGGAGGGGCCCGTGCGCGGCACGGTGCGCCGCCTCGCCGAGCCCGCGCAGGTCGACCCCGAGCTGCTCACCCAGCTCAAAGACGCGGGTGTGGTGCCCGGTGCGACGGGCGATTTCCGGTTCAACGAGGGCTACGTGCTCGCGACGATCGATGGCAGTCAGCAGAGCCTCGAGCTGCCCGTCGAGATCGCCTCGCACATCTTCCTCGTCGACGAGCGCGACGCCGACTGACGCGCGGGTGTGGGCCGAGGCATCCACAATCTGGTGCCTCAGAGTGACTTAACCGTTACCTTCCGGTAGTCTCGACGAGTCCACAGGCCGAAGCCAGCCGACGGACCCCGCCGCGAATGCCTCTGAGGCCCGTCACCCGCTGCGGTCGAAGCCAGCAGACGTGACGGGCCATCGCCCACAAGGCGTAGAGGCGCCGGAGGACTGGTTTGGCTCTTGAAACACCGCGTGCGGACGTACCCGAAACGGACGCACAACACAGTGAAGGCGTGCCTTCAACCACATTGATTTCCCGCTCCCGCGACGCTCGTCGCCTGCGCAAGGTGCAGCGCGCCGCCGCGAAACCCAAGGTTTCGGCGGCCACGCGGGGCAAGCAGGCGCGCAGTCTCGCGATCATGGCGTTCATCGTCCCGGGGCTCGTCGCCACGGTCGCATTGCCGGCCTTCGCGAGCATCCCGACCGAGGATGAGACCGTCACGCTGCAGCAGGTCGCCCAAAGCGGCGCGCAGTCGCTGGTCGTGGCATCCGCCGTCGAGACGCCGGTCGAGCTCGGCCGCGAGTCGTACGCTGCGACCACGCCCGACGAGATCGCCAAGAAGAAGGCGGCCGACGCGCTCGCCAAGCGCCTCGCGCAAAACCGCGTGGGTGTGCCGTCGTCGATGAACCTCAACATGGTCGCACCGGGGACTGGCGCGGTGCGCTGGCCGATCTCGGGCTTCCGCCTGGGCCGCGGCATCGGCGACTCGGGCTACCACCAGGGCGTCGACCTGCTCGCCCCCGCGGGCACCCCGCTGTTCGCCGCCGCCGACGGCGTCGTGCGCGTCTCCTCCGAGGGCTACAGCGGCTACGGCGTCGCCGTCGTCATCGACCACGTGATCAACGGCCAGCGCGTCTCGACGCTCTACGCACACATGACCTACGGCAGCCGTCAGGTCGTGCAGGGGCAGACGGTCTCGGCCGGCCAGCTGATCGGTCTTGTCGGCAGCACCGGCAGCTCGACCGCAAACCACCTGCACTTCGAGGTGCGCGTCAACGGCGGCCTCGTCGACCCGTGGGCCTGGCTGAACGCGAACGCCGGCTAAGGCGCATCCACTCACGCTCTTGCAGGCGCGGTCTTCCCTCGGGAGGCCGCGCCTGCGGTGTTGCCGGGTGGTTCGCCGCGCGCCGTCTTCCGGCGCGACACGATCGTGATCCCGAATGTTGGCGCCGTGGTCGGTGCCGTGGGTTACCCTGACTCTCGACGCAGGACACAGCGAAGGGATGCCGATGGGCGAGCACGCGAACCGGTGGCGCACTCCAACCAAGGGTGCGTCGGGCTCGTGCGCCTGGGGGCATGTCTCGCACGCGAACCACGGGCATCCCGTGGCGCCAAGGCGCCGTCTCTGAGACGGCGCCTTTTTTCGTGCGCGTGACCCCTCGATGTGCCGCCGCGTCGGAACATCGATGACCGGGAAGCCGTCCCGGCCGTTCGAAGGAGAAGGCACATGCGCACACTCGTCCTCAACGCGGGATACGAGCCACTGGCGATCGTCTCGTTCAAGCGGGCGCTGGTGCTCGTGCTGAACGAGAAGGCAACCGTGATCGAGCGGGTGGAGGGCGAGCCGGTGCGGGCGCAGCACGCCGACTACGATCGGCCGGCGGTCATCCTGCTGACGCGGTACGTGCGGCTGCCCAATAGCCGGCGGGTGCCGGTCTCGCGCCGCGGGGTGCTGCGGCGCGACGGGCATCGCTGCGCGTACTGCGGCAAGACGGCCGCGACGATCGACCACGTGCTGCCGCGCTCGCGTGGCGGGCGGGACGCCTGGGAGAACCTCGTTGCCTGCTGCCTGCGCTGCAACAACGCCAAGGGCGACCGCACGCCGGGCGAGATGCGCTGGGAGGTGCGGGTGCGCCCCGAAAAGCCGCACGGCACGGCGTGGACGGTGCGCGGCACGGAGCACGCCGAGCCGCAGTGGGAGCCGTATCTCTCGCTGGTGGCGTAGCGGCGGTGCCGTTCGGTGCAGTCCGTCTGCGCTTATCGCCTTCGCTAGTCCGTCTGCGTGCGGACGAGCAGGAACGTGATGAGACCGACGGCGGCGGCGGGGATGAGCGCGATGAGGATCCCGGAGAGGCTCCCGGTGGGGCTCGGGCCGAGCTGCGTGAGCAGCATGAGGAGGGCGGTGGCGTTGAGGCCGGCGTTCAGCGCATTGCCCAGGATCACCGCGAGGCGCTGATTGCTCGGCGACGCCGAGCCGAGCGCCGCCCACATGATGGCGCTGATTCCGGCGGCGATGACGGGCACGAACAGCAGCTCGGCGGGGTGCCCGTAGCGCGAGGGCTCATCGCCCGACCACTGCATGACGATCTCGCTCGGCGCCTGCGGGATGAGCGCGAGCATGGCGACGAGGGTCGCCACGGTGAGTGCGGCGGGGAGAACGAGGGCGGTGAGAATCGTCCGGCGGGACTTCTGCTGCACGGTGAAGGCTTCCTTGGCGTTGCGGGGATCGGGCGGCTCGCCCTCGCCCACGCTAGCCGGAGCCCTGCCCGGGTGCGGGCGGTGCGGGTGTGGGGCTCGGGATGGTGCGCCGCGATCGGTGCGTGAGTTTCGAAGATAGTTCACGAAATCGCACACTGGAATGTCCGTGGCCGCGAATATGCTCGCCTCACTACTGGCATCTATAGAACGTTTGTTCTAGCCTGGGAGAGTGAGGGCAATCGTGCAGAGCAACGTGGCGCGGAGCGAGATAGCGGCGCTTCGCGCCAAACTCGAGCAGGTGCAGGGGCGCCGGCTCGATGCCCCGGTGCTGCCCACGCACCCCGCGCTCGCGGCGCTGCTGCCGGGTGGCGGGCTCCGCCCGGGGGCGGCGTATTCGCTCGACCCCTCGCTCTCGCTCCTGCTCGCGCTGATGGCTCGCCCCTCGCAGGAGGGCATCTGGTGCGGCGCGATCGGTATGCCCGAGCTGGGTGCCGAAGCCGCCGAACGCCTCGGCGTCGCGCTGGAGCATCTGGTGCTGGTGCCCGACCCGGGTGCCCGCACGCTCGGGGTGGCCGCGATGCTGGCCGAGGTGCTGCCCGTGGTCGCGATCCGGCCGGGCGGCCGGGCCATGGGCGCGGAGGTGTCGCGGCTGGCGGCGCGGCTGCGCGATCGTGGCGCCGTGCTCCTGGTGCAGGGGCCGTGGCCGCAGGCCGAGGCGACGCTGCGGCTGAGCGAGGGGGAGTGGGCCGGGGTCGGCAACGGCGTCGGCTACCTGGCGGGGCGCACGGTCACGGTCACGGCCTCGAGCCGGCGGTGGCCGGTGCCGCGCAAAGCACGCCTCATGCTGCCGTCACCCGATGGCACCGTCGCGACGGTGCCCGAGGCCGCGCCCGGGGTGCGCGCACCCCAGCCGATCGGTGCCGGGCGGCAGCCGAGCGATGTACGCCGGGTGCGGGCGGTGGGCTGATGATGCAGCAACCCGTGCGCAGCCTCGTGCTGTGGTTTCCCGATTGGCCGGTCACCGCGCTGCTGCGTGAGCATGCGCGACCCAAGGCGGGCGCGGCGGCGGTGCAGACCGCGGGAGAGGGGGTGCCGGTGCACGCCGACGGAAGCGGCGCCGAGCGCACCGCGGCCATGCGCTCGCTGGCGGCGCCGATCGCCCTCGTCGCGAACAACGTGATCGTCGCCTGCTCACCCGCGGCCCGAGCCGAGGGGGTGCGGCGCGGGCAGCGGCGCCGCGACGCGCAGGCCCGGTGCCCGCAGCTGCGGGTGGTTGCGGCCGATCCCGCGCGAGACCATCGGGTCTTCGCCCCCGTGGTCTCGGTGATCGAGGATCGCGTGCCCGGGGTGCAGATTCTCCGACCGGGGGTGTGCGCGCTGCACGCACGCGGCGCGGCCCGCTACTACGGGGGTGAGGCCGCCGCCGCGCAGGAGCTGATTGACGCGCTCGCGGCGCACGGCATCGAGGGCGTGCGCGCGGGCGTGGGAGACGGGCCCTTCACCGCCGAGCAGGCGGCCCGCCGGGGCGCCCCGCTCGCACCCGGCTCGCAGATCGCGATCGTGCCGGCCGGGGCATCCGCCGAGTTTCTCGCCCCGCTGCCCGCCGCGGTGCTCACCGAGACGGGGTTCGTCGCAGCGCACGAGCTGGTCGAGCTGCTCGACCGGCTCGGCGTGCGCAGCCTCGGCGCCTTCGCGCGCCTGGATGCCGAGCGCGTCCGCGACCGCTTCGGCGCCCAGGGCGTTCGGCTGCACGACCTCGCCGCCGGTCACGACTCGCGCGCGGTCGAGGCGCGCGTTCCGCTGCCCGAACTGCATCGCGAGATGGCGTTCGAGCCGCCGCTCGAGATCGTCGAACAGCTCGCGTTCGGCATGCGCATGGCGGCCGACGCGTTCATCGCCCGGCTTGGTGCCGAGCAGCTTGCGTGCACCGAGCTGCGGGTCGAGCTCACCGCCGAGCGCGGGGAGCGCTCGGAGCGTGTGTGGCTGCACCCTGCATCGTTCGACGCGGCGGCCGTGGTCGACCGGGTGCGCTGGCAGCTGAGCGAGGCACAGGGGCAGGGCACACTGCGCAGCGGGATCGCGCACGTGCGGATCGAGCCGGCGGCGGTAGCCGACGCATCCACCCAACGCCCGGCGATCTTCGGCGGGGGCCCCGAAGAGAAGGTGCATCATGCGCTCTCGCGCGTGCAGGCCATGCTCGGCCATCGCGGCGTGCTGACCCCGGCGATCGGCGGCGGGCGCTGGCTTGCCGAGCGGCAGGTGCTGGTGCCGTGGGGCGACCGGACGGTGCTCGCCAAAGACCGCGGCAGGCCCTGGCCCGGCACACTGCCCGATCCGCTGCCCGCGACCGTGTTTCCCGAGCCCTACGAGGTCGAGGTGCTGGGGCAGGGCGGGGGTGCCGTCGCCGTCGACGAACGGGGTGCGCTCACCGCCCGGCCGGCGGTGCTCGTCGAGAGCGGACGCCGCCTGGGCGTCGACGCCTGGGCGGGGCCGTGGCCCGTGATCGAGCGGGGGTGGGATGCCCTGCGCAGTCGGCATGCGTATCGCTTTCAGGTTGTCGACGCCGAGCACGTCGCCTGGCTGTTCATCTGGGAGGCCGACGAATGGCGGGCGGAGGCCCGCTATGACTGAGGAGGCGGCGCATGGGGTTTCATAATCCGTCGATGCCGTGGTCTGAGATGGAGCGGTTGCTCAGTGGCCGCCTCACCGAGGGCGCCACCCGCCCGGCCGGGGCCGGTGGCGGCGACGCCCCTGCCTGGTCGCGCACGCGTGGCCCATCCGTGCCGCCCGCAGGCATTCCGCGCCCCAGCGACGCCGTGCCCTACGCCGAGCTGCACGCGCATTCCTCCTTCTCGTTCCTCGACGGCGCCTCCTCGCCCGAGGCGCTCGCCGAGGAGGCCGAGCGGTTGGGGCTGCACGCGCTCGCGATCACCGATCACGACGGCTTCTACGGCATCGTGCGCTTTGCCGAGGCCGCCGAGCCGCTGCAGCTGAAGACCGTGTTCGGGGCCGAGCTCTCGCTCGAGCTGCCCGCACCGCAGAAGGGGGAGGCCGATCCGGTGGGCACGCACCTGCTCGTGCTGAGCCGGGGCGAGCCGGGCTATCACCGGCTCGCCGGCGCGATCACGCACGCCCAGTTGCAGGGGTCCGAGAAGGGCAGGCCCAGCTACGACCTCGAAGCGCTCGCCGCGGCGGCGGGCGGCGAATGGGCGGTGTTGACGGGCTGCCGCAAGGGCGCCGTGCGCCGGGCACTCGGCCGGGGCGGGGCATCCGGTGTCGAAGCGGCCGCGCGCGAGCTTGACCACCTGGTGGCGCTGTTTGGGCGCGATGCGGTGCACGTCGAGCTCATCGATCACGGCAACCCGCTCGATTCGCACCTCAACGACGCCCTCGCCCGGCTCGCCACCGAGCGGGGTCTGCCGCTGCTGGCCAGCAACAACGTGCACTACGCGGTGCCCCAGAAACAGCTGCTCGCGGCCGCGATCGCGGCGGTGCGGGCAAACCGCAGCCTCGACGAGCTCGACGGGTGGCTGCCCTCGCACGCGGGGGCGCACCTGCGCTCGGGCGCCGAGATGCAGGCACGCTTCGCGCGGTATCCGGGGGCGATCGCGCGCACCGTCACGCTCGCCGACGAGCTGGCCTTCCCGCTCCGGCAGGCAAAGCCCGCGTTGCCCACACAGCACGTCCCCGAGGGGCACACCCCCATGTCGTGGCTGCGGCAGCTGGTGTGGGCGGCGGTGCCGCGCAAGTACCCGGATGCCACGGCCGCCGACCGGGCGCGCATCGAGAAGGAGCTCGCCGTCATCGAGATGAAGGACTTTCCCGGCTACTTCCTGATCGTGCACGCCATTGTGCAGGAGGCGCGCCGCCGCGGCATCCTGTGCCAGGGGCGGGGTTCCGCCGCGAACAGCGCCGTCTGCTATCTGCTCGACATCACCGCCGTCGACTCGATCGCCTACGACCTGCCGTTCGAGCGGTTTCTCTCCTCGCTGCGCGACGAGGAGCCCGATATCGACGTCGACTTCGACTCGGATCGGCGCGAAGAGATCATCCAGTGGGTCTACGCCCAATACGGGCGCGAACGCGCCGCGCAGGTCGCGAACGTGATCCAGTACCGGCCGAAGAACGCGATCCGCGACATGGCGAAGGCGCTCGGGCACTCGCCCGGGCAGCAGGACGCCTGGTCGAAACAGATCGAGGGCTGGGGCGCGACGCTCGGCGCCACGCCCGAGCACGACATTCCCGCGCAGGTGATCGAGTTTGCGAGCGAGTTGCTGAAGGCGCCGCGCCACCTCGGCATCCACTCGGGCGGCATGGTGCTCACCGATCGCCCGGTGGGGGAGGTGGTGCCGATCGAGCATGCGCGCATGGAGCACCGCACGGTGATCCAGTGGGATAAGGACGACGCGGCGTGGATGGGCCTTGTGAAGTTCGATCTGCTGGGGCTCGGCATCCTCTCTGCGATCCAGCACTGCTTCGATCTGATCCGCGACGCCACAGGGGAGGTGTGGGAGCTCGCAACCATCCCGAAGGAGGAGCAGGCGGTGTACGACATGCTGTGTCGGGCCGACTCCATCGGGGTGTTCCAGGTCGAGTCGCGCGCGCAGATGGGCCTGCTGCCGCGCCTGCAGCCGCGGCGGTTCTACGACCTGGTGATCCAGATCGCGCTGATCCGCCCGGGGCCGATCCAGGGCGGTGCCGTGCACCCGTTCGTGCGTCGCAAGCTCGGGCACGAGCCGGTGACGTACGCGCACCCCAAACTCAAACCGGTGCTGGAGCGCACCCTCGGCATCCCCGTGTTTCAGGAGCAGCTGATGCAGATGGCGATGGCCGTCGGCGAGTGCACGGGTGAGGACGCCGACCTGCTGCGCCGGGCGATGGGGTCCAAGCGCGGGGTCGAGCGCATCGAGTCGCTGCGCGAGAAGCTCTATGCGGGCATGGCCTCGAACGGGCTGCACGGGGCCGCGGCCGATGCGATCTACGCGAAGATCCAGGCGTTCGCCAACTTCGGCTTTGCCGAGTCGCACTCGCTCTCGTTCGCGCTGCTGGTCTACGCCTCCTCGTGGATCAAGCTGCACTATCCGGGCGTGTTTCTCGCGGGGCTGCTGCGGGCGCAGCCGATGGGCTTCTACTCGCCCGCCTCGCTCACCGCCGACGCGCGGCGGCACGGGGTGCAGGTGCTGCGCCCCGATCTGCACGCCTCCGGGGTACAGGCGGGCATGGAGGCGCTGCACCCAGGCCGCCCCACGGGCATGGATGCCTGCACCCACCGCACGCAGCCGCCCGTCGGCGAGTTCGACCCCGCGGCCCCAGATGCCTCGGCGGCCCACCGCCGCGACGGCGGCTTTGCCGTGCGCCTGGGCCTCGCGGGCGTGCGAGGGATCGGCACCGCGGTCGCCGAGCGGATCGTGGCCGAACGCGAGCGTGGGGGTGTCTTCGCCGATCTGCGCGAGCTGTCGCGGCGCACCGGCGTCACCGCCGCCCAGTTGGAGGCACTGGCCACGGCCGGCGCCTTCGAGAGCCTGGGGGTGAGCCGGCGCGAGGGAATCTGGCTCGCGGGTTCGGCGGCGCAGGATCGCATCGAGTTCCTACCCGATTCGATGGTCTCGGTGCAGCCGCCGCTGTTCACCGACCCGACGAGCTTCGAGGTGCTCGCCGCCGATCTGTGGGCCACCGGCATCTCCACCACCGATCACCCGATGGCACACTTCCGCGCCGCGTTGGATGCGCGGGGCGTGCTGCCATCGGCGGCGCTTGCCCGGCACGAGACGGGGCGCCGCGTCGAGGTCGCGGGGCTGGTGACGCACCGGCAGCGGCCGGCCACCGCCTCCGGGGTCACGTTCTTGAACCTCGAGGACGAGCATGGGCTCGTGAATGTGATCTGTTCGGTGGGGGTCTGGAACCACTACCGGCGGGTCGCACGTGAGGCCCCGGCCCTCATTGTGCGCGGGGTGCTGGAGCGCTCGGTCGAGGGCGTCACCAACATCCTCGCCGACCGCTTCGAAGCGCTCAGGGTGGAGGTGTCGCACCGATCCCGCGATTTTCAGTGATGGATGCCTCGGGCCGCTGTGCTCAGGGCCGTGCCGTGCCGTGCCGGGTCGCGCCTGGCCGCTCGCCGGGGCTGGGCCGCCCCACCCCGCGCCGCCCAGCCCCGTGTTACCCCGCTTTCGACACACGGATCGTTCAATGGCACTGAGTGCCGTTAGTATCGTTCAATGGCACTCGGTGCCGTTAAAACGACTCGAACGTGATTTCTCAGTGGTGAGCCGTGTGCGAAGACGTCTTACGCGCGCCCGGGCGGAAAGGAACGCAGCATGGCACTGCCGTGGAAGCGAAACGAAGGGCTCAGCGCATGAGCCGCACCTCGGAGCGGGCGAACGCGGTTGACGGCACGCGCCCGGACGGCACGCCCCCGAACGCGCCGCCCCCGCTGCCGGCGCCCCCCACCGCCGTCGAGCGCGGCACCGCGTTCCTGCGCGACATGCCCCTGGCCTGGACCCCGGGCGTGGCCTTCCGCGATCACAAGACCACGGTGGGCGGATCGCCCTGGGCGGTGACCACCCTGCCGCGCCGGGTGCGACCGTTCGCCAAGAAGCTGTTCGAGGCCGGGCGCGTGGGCGTCACGGCCGAGAACGGCACCGAGATCGCCGCGGCGATCTACCTGCTCGACCGCGGCATCATCGATCCCCTCCCGCTCGCGCGCGGCACGGTCGATGATGTCGACGTCGTGGTCCCGGTTTACAAGCACGCAGCTTCGCTGGAGCGCTGCCTCGCGGCGCTCGCCGCGGAGGGGCTCCCCGTCACCGTCGTCGACGATGCTTCGCCGCCCGCCGACGCCGCCCGCATCGCACGGGCGGCTGCCGCGCACGGCGCGAAGCTCATCGTGCGCGCCAGCAACGGCGGCCCGGGCGCGGCCCGCACCGACGGCTACAACGCGAGCACGGCGCCGTTCGTGGCGTTCGTCGACGCCGACATCGTGGCATCCGCCGACTGGGTCACACGGCTCCGCCCGCTCTTCGAAGACCCGCTCCTCGCGGCCGTCGCCCCGCGCGTCGTGGCCGACGTGCGCGGCAGCTCCACGATCGAGCTGTACGAAGAGACCCGGTCCGAGCTCGACATGGGCGAGGTGCCCAGCCGCGTCGTCTTCGGCGTTGCCGTGGGGTGGCTCCCGACCGCGTCGGTGATCATGCGGCGCGCCGCGATCTCAGACCCGCCGTTCGAGCCGGGCCTGCGCGTGGGCGAAGACGTCGATCTTGTCTGGCGCATGGAAGAAGCGGGGTGGACGGTGCGCTTCGCCCCCGACGTCATCAACCGCCACGAGGTGCGCACCTCTCTGCGCGACTTCTCGGCCCGTCGCGCCATGTACGGCTCGTCGGCCGCCGAACTCGAGCGCCGGCATCCGCGTCGCCTCATCCCCGCGCGCCCCTCGCTCTCGGGCCTCGGCGTGCTGCTCGCGCTGACCTCGCGCCGCCCCAAGATCGGGGTGCCGATTGCGGCGGCGATCGCCGTCTACGAATTCCTCCGCGTGCGGCGGATGCTGGGGGCCGAGGCATCCATTGCCCTCTCGGTCGAGCGCACCGCGCTGGGCCTGTGGACCGACGGCTTCTGGATGGGGCACCTGCTGCGCCGCGACTGGTGGCCCGTGGGCCTCGGCGTGCTGCTCGCGACCCCGAAGTCGCGCCTGGCGCGCGGCCTCGCCGTCACCATGCTGTGGGAGCCCGTGCGCGACCACCTGATCCGCCCGACGCGGCTGGGCCCCGTGCAGAGCCTCGCCCTGCGCGCGCTCGACGATGCCTCATACGGCACCGGCGTGATTCGCGGCGCCTTCAAGACGCGCGTATGGAACGTGATCTTGCCGCGGGTGCAACTGCCGACGTGGCCGAAGAAGACCAAGCCCCAACAGGAGAACGAACCCTCATGACGTCCAAGACCCAGCGCAGCGCCGCCGCTGTCGCGCTCACCATCCTCGCCGCGGGCATGCTCGCCGGCTGCGCCACCGACACACCGGGCGCCACAGACGGGGGCGACGCCGCCCCGATCGTGATCGGTGCGGTGAGCTCGATCACCGGGCCCGCGCCGTTCCCCGAGGTGCCGGGCGCGGCGCAGGCCGTGTTCGACCGGGTGAATGCCGAGGGTGGCATCAACGGTCGCCAGATCAAGCTCGTCTCGGTCGACGATGGCGCCGATCCCGCGCAGGCGGCACAGGCCGCCCGTCGGCTCGTGCAGGAGGACGGCGTCGTCGCGATGGTGGGCTCGGCGAGCCTCGTCGAGTGCAGCGCGAACGCGGCGTTCTACGAGAAGAGCGATGTGGTCTCGATCATGGGCACCGGCGTCGAGCCGTCGTGCTTCACCGCAAAGAACATCGCGCCCGTGAACAACGGCACGGTGCCGGGATACGCCAGCCTGCTCTACTTCGCCTCCGAGACGCTGGGGCACGACAAGGTGTGCCCGGTCATCCTCAACTCGGCCGGCCTCACCGACCCGTATCTCGAGGTCATCGAGAAGTGGGAGCAAGACACCGGCAGCACGGCGCCGCACATCGACACCTCGGTCGTGCTCGGCGACGACCCGACCCCGGCGATCCTCGCGGTGCGCGATGCGGGCTGCAACGCCGTCGTCTTCAACGCCAACGAGCCCGTTGCCGTCGCGTTCATGAACACGGTCAAGCAGCAGGGTCTGCTGGGCTCCGCCGACTGGCTCACCCTCACCTCGGCCTACAGCGAGAGCGCCTTCGACGCGCTTGCCGCCCAGGGCACGCTCGGCATGTACGCCAACTCCGAGTTCCTCCCGTTCATGAGCGATGACGCGGCGCTCGACGGCTGGCGCGAGACCCTCACGGCCGCGAACGTGCCGCGCACCTCGCTCTCGATCGGCGGCTACGTCAGCGCCGAGATCCTCGTGGAGGTGCTGCGCAGCATCGACGGTGAGATCACGAACGAGACGGTCCTCGCCGCCTTCCGCGCGCTCGATGAGATCGAGAACCCCCTGATGGGCATGCCGTTCACCTTCGGCGATGCCCCCTCACACAACCCCAACCGCGCAAGCCGCATGGTGCAGGCCACCGAGAACGGCTGGCAGACGGTGGGCGACTGGGTGATCGTTCCGTAGTGGATGCCACGGGGCAGACCACGGATCGAAACCGGGTGTCGATGTGATCGATGGGATCGTCGCCGGACTCGCGTCGGGAACCGCGTATGCGATTCTCGCCGTGTGCGTGGTCGTGCTCTTTCGCCTGACCGGGGTGCTGAACTTCGCGCAGGCCGCGCTGGGGGCCTTCGGCGCCTACCTCTGCTACGCCCTCGCGGGCGCGCACCTGCCGCTGTGGCTGGCCGCGCTCGCGGGGCTCGCGGCGGCCGGCATCATCGCCGGGCTCGTGGGTTGGGTGCTGGCGTGCTGGTTCTCCACCCCCACCACCACCGAGCGCATCGTCGTGTCGGTCGTGTTTCTGATCGTGCTGCTGGCCGCCGGGTTCCGGCTCTTCGGCGACACCCCCCGGGTGATGCCGAGCCTGCTGCCCGAGGGGGTGCTCACCATCGGCGGGGTGCGCGTCTCGCTCACCACCGTCGTGGCGCTGGCGCTCGCCGTGGCCGTCGCGGTGGGGGTCTCGCTCCTGCTGCGGCACACGCACGTGGGTGTGCGCCTGCAGGCGATGTCGGAGCGTCCGATGACCGTGCAACTGCTGCGGGTGAACACCCGTGCGCTGAGCATCGGCGCGTGGGCGGGCACCGGCGTGCTCTCGGCGCTCGCGCTGCTGCTGGTCGCCCCCGCCCGCAACCAGACGTTCGAGTCGATGTCGTTTCTTGTGATCCCGGCGCTCGCCGCGGCCCTGCTGGGCGGCTTCTCCAACATCTGGGTCGCCGCGGGCAGCGGCCTCGCGATCGGCGCGATCGAGGGCGCGGCCGCCCGCATCGACGGCCTCGCGAACTACCGCGGCGCGCTGCCGTTCGTGCTGATCGTGATCGCGCTGATCTGGATGCGCCGACGGCGGGTGTGGGATGACGCGCGCTAGGGCTGGGCGGGCGGTGCGGGCGGTGCGGGCGGTGCGGGCCCGCCGGGCGAGGCTCGCCACCCTCGCCGCCTTCATCGCGCTGCTGCTCGTGCTCGGGTTCACGCTGCCCGTGTACTGGGTGTTTCTGCTCTCGACCGTCGCGATCAGCGCCCTGATCGCGCGCAGCGTCGGCCTCGTGACGAACCAGGCCGGGCTCGTGACGCTCTGCCAGATGTCGTTCGCCGCCATCGGTGGCTGGCTCGTCTCGTGGATGGCGCTGCACTGGCCGCACCTCTCGTTTGTGGTGATCGTGCTCATGGGTGGCGTGGTCGCGGGGGTGGCCGGCCTGCTGATCGGCATCGCGACGGTGCGCATTCGGGGGATCGAGTTCGCCGTCGTGACGCTCGGCTTCGCGGCCGCGCTCGATCTCGTGCTGCGGCAGGGGAGCTTTCCCGGCGTCGGCTCGGGCACCGCCGTGACGCCGCAGGCGCCGTTCGACGATCCGCGCGGCTTCTTCGTGCTCGCGTGGGCGGTGCTGCTTGCGGTGCAGCTTGGCCTCGGCGCGCTCGGGCGCACCCGGCACGGGCTGGCCTGGCCCGCCGTGAAGGCCAGCGAACGTGCTGCCGCGGCGCTCGGCGTCCGGGTGGGCGCGGCGAAGGCCGGCGCCATGGGCGCGGGCGCGCTGGTCGCGGGCCTCGGCGGTGGGCTGCTGGCCGGCCAGTATGGGCTCCTCACCACGCAGGTCTTCTCGCCGCTCACCTCGATGGTGCACCTGGCCACCGCCGTGCTGTGCGGGGCAAGCCTGTTCAGCGGCGCCGTGCTCGCCGGGGTCTTCGCGGTGTTCGTTCCGGAGCTGCTGCGCCGCATCGGCCTGCCGCCCGACATCGCGAACGCCCTGCTCGCGATCGCCGCCTTCGATGTGCTGCGCCGCGGCAACGGCGGGCTGGCCGAGCAGTGGCGGGCGAAGCGTGAAGATCGGGCGTTCCGTGGCATCCCGCGCTCGTGTGCGCTGCTGCCGCTGGAGGGCGGGGCAACAGCCCGCGACCGCGATGCGACGCCGTGCCTTGAGATCACCGGGCTGACCGTCGCGTTCGGGGGCCAGCGTGCGCTCGACGGCGCCTCGCTCACCGTGCGGCACGGCGATGTGCACGCGCTCATCGGTCCGAACGGTGCCGGCAAGACCACCTTTATCGACGTGGTCACCGGGTTCGTGCCGGCAGACGCGGGCGGCATCGCGGTCGCCGGCCGGGCCCTCGGCGGGCTCACCGTGCAGCAGCGAGTCGCGGCCGGGGTGCGCCGCACCTTCCAGCAGCCGCGCGGCACCTCGGCGATGACCGTCGACGAGTATCTGCGCCTGGCCGCGGGCCCGGGGCATGCCGAGCGGCAGGGCACCGCGAGCCGCGCCGCGGTGGCGGAGTTCTTCGGGCTGCCGAGCGGCGACGTGCCGATTCGCTTGCTGGATGTCGGCTCCCGGCGCATCCTCGAGATCGCCGGCGCGCTCGCCTCGGCGCCCACCCTGCTGCTGCTCGACGAACCCGCGGCGGGGCTGGATGTTGCCCAGAGCCTCGAGCTCGCCGAGCGCGTGCGGCGCCTGCCCGAGCGCTTCGGCTGCGCGGTGCTGCTGATCGAACACGACATGGCGTTTGTGCGCGCGGCCGCGAACCGGGCCACGGTGCTCGACGGCGGGCGGGTGATCGCCGGCGGCGAGACCGCCGCGGTGCTCGACGAGCCGGTAGTGATCGCGGCGTACCTCGGAACGGAGATCGCATGACCCCGCACACCCCAGCGGCCGGGCTCGAGATCGAGCGCCTCACCGTCACGCGCGGCGCGCTGACGATCTGCCGCGAGATCGACCTCACCGTGCCGCTCGGCGAGATCACGGTGCTTCTGGGCGCCAACGGGGCGGGCAAGTCGACGCTGCTCGATGGCATCGTGGGGCTCGCGCCCATCGCCGAGGGAGAGATCCGGCTGGGCGGGCGACGCATTGCCGCGATGCCGGTGTACCGGCGTGCGCGCGCCGGCCTGGCATACGTCGAGCAGGGCCGCAGCGTGTTCTCGGGGCTGACCGTGGCGCAGAACATCGCCGTCGTCGACCCTTCGCGCGCGGCGCTGGAGGCAGCGTTCGCGCTGTTCCCACAGCTGGCGGCGAAGCGCGAGGTGCGGGCCGGTCGGCTCTCGGGTGGCGAGCAGCAGATGCTGGTGATCGCGCGGGCGCTGGCGAGCAAACCGACGATCCTGCTCGTGGACGAGCTCTCGCTGGGGCTGGCGCCCACCGTCGTGCGCGGGCTGCTCGACGTGCTGGCCGAGCTCGCGCGGCAGGGGATGGGCGTGCTGTTGGTGGAGCAGTTTGCGGAGGCCGCGCTGGGGGTGGCGACGACGGCGCACATCATGCAGGGTGGGCGCATTGTGCGGGCTGCGGCATCCACAACCCTGCGGCACGATCATGCCTCGGTGCTGTCGCCGTATTTCTTGGCCGGGGCGAGCGGCGAGCGCGACTGAGACGCGGGAATTCGCCGCGCCGGTCGCGCGTCGATGAGAATGGGGAGGGGAGGAAACGTGGCAGAGTCATCGGCACCCCGCGGTCCCGGACGGGGCCGCGCCAAGCTGACGTCAAAAGAGGAGCTTGCCCGCATCGGGCTGGCACTGTTCATCGCGCGCGGATTCGACGACCTGACGATCGATGAGATCGCGCACGCGGCCGGCATTGGCCGGCGCACCTTCTTCCGCTACTTTTCGTCGAAGAACGACGTGCCCTGGGGCGACTTCGAAGAGCTGCTGCGCTCGTTTCGTGCGGGCCTGGCACGGCTCGACGACGTGCCGATGCTCGAGGCGATCCACCTCGCGGTGCGCGAGTTCAACGACGTGCCGGCCGACGAGCGCGAGGGGCACCGCGACCGCATGCGCATCCTCCTGACGACCCCCGAGCTCGTCGCGAACTCCGCGATCCGCTACGCTGCCTGGCGCGAGGTGATCGCCGAGTTCGTCTCGCACAGGCTCGGCGTGACCGATAGCTCGCCGGTGCCGCAGGCGGTGGCGTGGGCGTGCCTGGGCATCTCGCTCGCGGCGTACGAGCAGTGGATCGACGACGAGTCGGCCGATCTGCTCGAGCTGATCGACGAGTCGTTCCGGGCGTTCGGTGCGATCTTCGCGCCCAACGTGCTGGCGGAGGAGCATCCGGAGGCGCGTCCGCAGTAGCGTCCGCAGTAGCGGGGCAGGCCGGCGCCAAGCCCGGCAAGGCCCAGCGCGGCAAGGCTCAGCGAGACAAGGCTCAGTGCGGCAAGGCTCAGCGCATCGACACCAGGATCTTCACTTCGTTGTCTTTGTTGGCGATGAGCCGGTGATACCCCTGCTCGATGATGTCGTCGACCAGGATTCTCGAGGTGATGAAGGGCGCGAGGTTGACCTTGCCGCTGCGCGCAAGCGCGATGGCCTCGACGTGGTCGTTTGCGTAGCCGATCGAGCCGCCGATCACGCGGTCGCCCATGATGAGCTCGCCGGTGAGGTTGAGGTCGATGGGCTTCGTGTGAATCGCCACGACCTCGAGGCGCCCGCCCGCGGCGAGCACCTTGAGCAGCTGGTGCACGACGGGTGCGACGCCGGCGGCATCGAACGCGAGGTCTGCACCGGCGCCGCCGGTGTGCGCGGCGACGACGGCCTCCAGGTCTTCGGTCGAGGGATCCACCACGATGTCGGCGACGCCAGCAGAGACGGCCTTCGCGCGCCGGGCATCCGATACCTCGCTGACGATGGTGCGCACGCCCTTCGCCTTGAGCACGGCGGCCACGAGCAGGCCGATGGGCCCGGCGCCGCCGACGACGGCGGTCTGGCCGGCGACCGCGCCGGCGTGCTTCACCGCGTGCAGCGACACCGCGAGCGGTTCGATCAGCGCTGCCTGGTCGAGCGGAAGGTCACCGATGGGGTGCACCCAGCGCTGCTCGACCACGATGTGTTCGCTCAGGCCCCCGCCGCCCCCGGCGATGCCGATGAATCCCATCTGCGCGCACAGGTTGTATTTGCCGGCCTTGCAGGCGGGGCAGGTGTCGTCGACCATCAGCGGCTCGACGACCACGGAATCGCCGACCGCGAGCCCCTCGACGCCCTCACCGATCGCTTCGACCACACCCGAGAACTCGTGCCCGAGCACCACGGGCAGCGTCTCGCCCGAGAGCGGGTGCGGGGCGTCGGCGGTGGGCAGCCCGAGCGGGCCGTTGTGAAACAGGTGCAGGTCGCTGCCGCAGATCCCGTTGAACGCCGGGGCGATCTTGACGGTGCCGGGCCGCAGCTCGGGCTCGGCAATCTCCTCGATGCGGATGTCTTCTTTCCCGTAGAACCGTGCAGCCTTCATCGCCCGCTCACCTTCGTCGTGTGCGTCCACATTATGGGGTGGGTGGTCGCGATTCCCAGCAGATGACGCGCGCTGTTCTCCCTGCGAGCTGGATGCCTCGACCTCGGTAGACTCGAAGCACTAGCCTCTGTAGCTCAATGGAAGAGCTGCTCCGTCCTAAGGAGAGGGTTGGGGGTTCGAGTCCCTCCAGGGGCACTTGCTCGCTACGAGCGATACGCGGCCACGAGTTGCGTCGCGGTGTGAATAATGGCCTGCTCCCGCTCAGCCGGTGGAAGCGAAATATCGACGCAGAGCAGATGCACCCGTACCGCGCTCACCGTCAGTTCGTTGTACGGCGGTGGTTCCGGGTAGATCAGCGCCACCTCGGGCAGGTCAAACCGCGTAGCGTAGCCGATCGCTTGATAGACGTCGCCGGGGCTGATGGCTCCGGTGCGCTTGTTCTTGAGGTCGGCGACCGCGACGATTTCAGCGCCCTTGCGGACGACGATATCGGGGCGGATGCCGATGCGTTTCTCGTGGTCGAGGGAGGTGCGGTGCTGGAGATCGACAGTGAAGCCCACCGGTGCGAGCGCGCGGCGCATCCCGTGGCCGACGAGCTCTTCGAACACCCGGTCCATGTTCACGAGCAATGTTGATCCGCGCGACGGCCCATCATTCTCGAAATCGAAGGCCGTGCTCTGCAAGATGAGGCGGGCGAGCGCTACCGCCGGACGATATCGCTCGTTCAGCTTCGTCCAGCGCACCTCTGCAGGCGAGGCAGACGGGCGCGTCGGGGTGATATCGATGAGTTGGAACTCCAATCGACGCAACCGGTTCAGTTGAGTCCCGCATAGTGGTGTAGCGCGCGGTGGTCTGGCTCGTCGTTCACGACGTAAGCGCGGCCACCGTGTGAT
>JAGQTK010000199.1 GCA_020439065.1 Microthrixaceae bacterium | reverse complement strand
GGATCGCGATCGCGCTGCCGATGTTCACGTCGTAATAGCGCACGGGCTGGGCCACGGACTCGCCGACGGCCTTGAGACCGGCGAAGTGGATGACGGCATCCACCGGCGCGTGCTCGCGTACGAACGCGAGCACCGCGGCCTCGTCTCGGGCGTCGGCGGCCAGCGCCGGCACCGTCGCGCCGGTGATCCGCTCGATCCGTCGCACAGCCTCCGCGCTCGACGCCGAGAAGTCGTCGACGATGAGCACCTCGTGCCCCGCGTCGATAAGGGCGACCGCGGTGTGTGCGCCGATGTACCCGGCGCCGCCGGTGAGGAGAACTCGCATGCAACCAGCCTAGGGCGCGCCAGCCGGGCCGATCGCACCGCACGCCGCCCTCGGCGGGCGTGCGCTCAGCCCAGCCGCCCGCCCGACTCCTTCAGATAGCAGTTGCCGCACAGCGACTCGTACGTGACCTCCTGGCCGTCGATCGCCACCTGATCCCCGTCGAAGATGTATGCGCCATCGACGAGCCGGCCGTTGAACAACGCCTTGCGACCGCAGCGGCAGATCGTCTTGAGCTCCTCGAGCGTGTGCGCGATCTCGAGCAGCCGACGCGAGCCCGGAAAGGCGGCGGTGCGAAAGTCGGTGCGGATCCCGTAGGCGATCACCGGGATGTTGTCGATGACCGCGATCCGCAGCAGGTCGTCGACCTGCTCGGGGGTGAGAAACTGCGCCTCGTCGATGAGCAGGCAGGCGACCTCGCGCGGGCCGATGCCTAGGCCCGCAAGCTCGTCATGCGTGAGCCGCACGCGCGACTGGTGCTCGGCGAACAGGCCGCGGGCGTCGTCATCGTCATCGATGAGGAAATCGACGGGCCGCGTCATCCCGAGCCTGCTCGAGATCTGGTCGGCGCCCTTGGTATCGATGCGCGGCTTGGCCAGCAGCACGCGCTGCCCGCGCTCCTCGTAGTTGTAGGCCGCCTGCAGGAGCGCGGTCGACTTTCCCGAGTTCATCGCCCCGTAGCGGAAATAGAGTTTGGCCACTCGCCGATTCTACGGAACGAGAAAGCGGGTGGTGGATGCCTCGGCTGAAGCATCCACCACCCGCCGGAAGTCGCGCTAGACCTGGATCGCGAGCGCCTCTGCGGTCTCGCTCATCGAGGCCTGCGCAGCCGCGGCATCGACGTTCAGGGCCTTGCCGTAGCTGGGGATGAGCGCACGCAGCTGCGGCTCCCACTCGTGGATGTGATCGGGGAAGCAGCGGCCGAGCAGGTCGAGCATGATCGACACCGCGGTCGAGGCGCCGGGCGAGGCGCCCAGCAGACCCGCGATCGAGCCGTCGGAGGAGGTGATGACCTCGGTGCCGAACTGCAGCGCCGGGCCGGTCTTGGGGTCGCGCTTCATCACCTGGGCACGCTGGCCGGCGTTGATGAGCGTCCAGTCCTCGCCCTTCGCGGACGGCATGAACTCGCGGAGGCTCTCGACCTTCTTGTTGTGGTTCTTCAGCAGCTCCGAGACGAGGTACTTGATCAGGCCCGGGTTGTCGAAGGCGACCTTGAGCATCGTGCCGAGGTTCGACGGGCGAACCTGCGCGACGATGTCGGTGATCTTGCCGTGCTTGAGGAACTTCGGGCTGAAGGTCGCGAAGGGACCGAACATCAGCGATGCCTCGCCGTCGACGACGCGCGTGTCGAGGTGCGGCACCGACATCGGCGGGGCGCCGACGGATGCCTGCGAGTAGACCTTCGCCTGGTGCTCGGCGACGATCTTCGGGTTGCTGGTCTTCAGGAACTGCCCGCCGATGGGGAACACGCCGAAGCCCTTGATCTCATCGATGCCCGAAGACTGGAGGAGCTTGAGCGCCCAGCCGCCGGCGCCGACGAAGACGAAGCGCGCGTTCACGCTGCCGGGGGTCTTGCCGACGGTGCGACGGAACTTGATGTTCCAGTCGCCGTCGCTCGTGCGGCGCAGCGAGCGCACCTCGGTGTTGGTCTGCACGGTCACGCCCTGCTCCCGCAGGCCGTCGAACAGCTGGTGGGTGAGCGCGCCGAAGTCGACGTCGGTGCCCGCGGGCACGCGGGTCGCGGCGAAGACCTCGCCCTTGCGGCGCTGCTGCATCAGCAGCGGGGCCCAGGCGTTGATGACCCGGCTGTCTTCGCTGTACTCGATGCCCTCGAACAGCGGCTGCGTGCGCAGGGCCTCGTAGCGCGTCTTCAGGTACGCGACATCCTTCTCGCCTCGCACGAACGTCATGTGCGGCGCGGAGTTGATGAAGGTCGACGGCGCATCCAGCACGCCCTCCTCGATCAGGGAGGTCCAGAACTGTCGGCTCTGCTGGAACTGCTCGTTGATGCTGATGGCCTTGCTCGGATCGACCGAGCCGTCCTTGCCTGCCGGCATGTAGTTGAGCTCGCAGAGCGCGGCGTGGCCGGTGCCGGCGTTGTTCCAGGCATTGGAGCTCTCGAGGGCAACATCGCTCAGTCGCTCGAACACCTCGATCTCCCACTGCGGCTGCAGCTTCTTGATCAGGGTGCCGAGGGTTGCGCTCATAATGCCGCCACCAATGAGGACGACGTCGACTGTTCTCTTCACCCGTCAATTCTAGGCGGGCCGACGGAGTGGCCCGTCCCCAATGACGCCCGAAAGGCCGTCAGAGTATGCGTTTCAGAGATATTTCCGCAACCTTCTCTCGGCGCATTCTCATCAACTCGTTATGAACGCGACGCCCGAGAACGAGGAACGGCCGTGGCCAGAAGCCACGACCGTTCCTCATGCACACCCTGCGCGTCGCGCGCTCAGCGTGAGCTACGCCTTGACGGCGAGCGAGCTCGCGACGACCTCGGCGATCTGCACGGCGTTCAGCGCCGCGCCCTTGCGCAGGTTGTCGTTGCTGATGAACAGGACGAGGCCCTTGCCCTCCGGCGCCGACTGGTCGGCGCGGATCCGGCCGACGAAGCTCGGGTCCTTGCCCGCGGCCAGCAGCGGCGTGGGCACCTCCTCGAGCGCGACGCCGGGCGCGTCCGCCAGCAGCTCGCGGGCACGGTCGGGCGTGATGTCGCGCGCGAACTCGGCGTGGATGCTCAGCGAGTGCCCGGTGAAGACGGGGACGCGCACGCAGGTGCCGGCGACGCGAAGCTCGGGCAGCTCGAGGATGCGGCGGCTCTCGTTGCGCAGCTTCTTCTCCTCGTCGGTCTCGTTGTCGCCGTCGTCGACGAGTGCGCCCGCGAACGGGATCACATCGAACGCGATGGGAGCGATGTACTTCTCGGGCTGCGGGAAGTCGACGGCGCCGCCATCGCGGACGAGGCCGAGCACGTTCCCCTGCGCGAGCACTCCCTCGACCTGGCCCAGGAGCTCCTCGGCACCGGCCATGCCGGAGCCGCTGACGGCCTGGTAGGTGCTCACGGTGAGCCGCTCGAGGCCCGCCTCCACGGCGAGGGGCTTGAGCAC
>JAGQTK010000198.1 GCA_020439065.1 Microthrixaceae bacterium | reverse complement strand
CGGTGGCGCGTCGATCCTCATCATCGTTGGCGTCGGTCTTGAGACCGTCAAGCAGATTGACGCCCAGCTTCAGCAGCGACACTACGAAGGACTTCTTCGATGACCCAGACCGCACGCCTCCTCATCGTCGGCCCGCAGGGCTCCGGAAAGGGCACCCAGGGTGCCCGCATCGCCGAGGCCCTCGGCATCCCCACCATCTCGACCGGCGACGTGTTCCGCGCGAACATCTCGCAGGGCACCGAGCTTGGCCAGCAGGTCAAGGCCATCGTCGAGGCCGGCAACCTCGTGCCCGACGAGCTCACGAGCGCGCTCGTGCGCGACCGCGTGGCGCAGGAGGACGCTGCCGGCGGCTTCCTGCTCGACGGGTACCCGCGCAACACCGCCCAGGTGGCGCACCTCGACGAGATTCTCGCGGAGCAGGGCGCGAGCCTCGACGCGGTCATCGAGCTGAGCGTGCCCCGCGCCGAGAGCATCGCGCGCCTGGCGCTTCGTGCCACCGAGCAGGGCCGTGCCGACGACACCGAGGAGGCCATCGCGCATCGCCTCGGCATCTACGAGCGTGAGACCGCACCGATCCTCTCGATCTACGGTGAGCGCGGGATCGTCGACACGATCGACGGCGTCGGCTCGCTCGACGAGATCAGCGCGCGCATCGCCGACGCCCTCGCGGTGCGCGGCATCACGCTCGCCGTCCCGCGCTGACGATGGTGTTTCGCCGCTCGATCTACAAGACGCCCGCCCAGCTGCGCGCGATGATCGCCCCCGGGCTGATCACCGCGGACGCCCTCGAGGCCGTGCGCGCGCTCATCGCGCCCGGCATCACCACGGGCGAGCTGGATGCGGCAGCCGAGCGCGTCATCCGCGCCGCCGGCGCCGAGCCCAACTTCAAGCTCGTCAAGGGCTACCACCACACGGTGTGCGCCTCGGTGAACGAGCAGGTCGTGCACGGCATCCCGGGGGAGCGTGTGCTCGCCCCCGGCGACATCGTCTCGATTGACGCGGGTGCGCAGTTCGAAGGCTGGAACGGCGACAGCGCGATCACGGTCGTGATCCCGGATCCCTCGCGACCGGAGCTCGTCGCCGAGCGCGAACGCCTGTCGGATGTGACCCGCGGCTCGTTGTGGGCGGGCATCGCCCGGCTCGCCACCGCCAGCCACCTCGGAGAGGTGGGTGCGGCGATCCAGGAGTACATCGACGCACAGGGGCAATACGGGATCCTGCGCGACTACGTGGGCCACGGCATCGGTCGCAAAATGCACGAGCCGCCCACCGTCTTCAACTACGCCACTGGCGAGCGCGGCGCGGATGTGCGCCCGGGCCTCGTGGTCGCGATCGAACCGATGGTCGTCACGGGCGACCAGGAGACGTTTGTCGAGGACGACGACTGGACGGTCACGACCGTCGATGGCGGCTCGGGCTCCCACTGGGAACACAGCGTCGCCGTGCATGATGGTGGTATCTGGGTACTCACCGCCGTAGACGGCGGGGCCGAGGGCCTCGCGCCATTCGGCGTGGTGCCGGTACCGATTCCCTGAGCGGCGCAGCGCGCACCGCACCGGCAGCGCCCTGCGCGCCTGCCACACAGACTGATACCGCCTCGGGCAGCGCCCGGGCATTCGAGAGCGAAGACGAAGGGCGAACATGGCCACTGCAGGACGCACCACCAACTGGTTCGCGATTTGGGTGACTGCCGCGGTGATCGCGGTCGTCGCGATCGTGACGACGATCGTCGTGGTCGGGAACACCCAGGCGACGAGCCCGGGCACGCCCCCCGACTCGCAGATTGTCGATGCCGACACCGGGGCGATCTCCTTCGGCTCGGGGCAGGATGTGGTCGCCACCTACCTCGACTTCATGTGCCCCGCGTGCAACGCGTTCGAGCAGACGTTCGGCGAGAGCCTCGACGAGCTCGCGAGCGCGAACAAGATCACCCTCGAGCTGCACCCGATCGCGATCCTCGATCGCCTCTCGAACGGCACGAGATTCTCGACCCGCTCCGCAAACGCCATGTACTGCGTCGCCGAAGCGTCGCCGGATGCGGCGATGCCGTTCCTGCAGGCGATGTTCGCACAGCAGCCGGCGGAGGTCAGCGATGGCCTCAGCGACGAGCAGATCCTGACGATCGCCGCGTCGGCGGGGGCGGCAGATGTGGGCGAATGCGTGACCGAGATGCGCTTCGAGAAGTTTGTCGTGGCGATGACGAAGCAGCTTCCCGCCGACCCGGCAACGGGCCGCACGGGCACGCCGACGGTCACGATCAACGGTGAGTACACGCCGCTGAACGAGATCGCGGCATCCACTGACTACTTCACGCAGCGCTTCGGCGGCTGACGCTCGAGCGCTCGCTCCCGCCGCAACGGTTTGCGGGGCGCCACATTATCACCTAATATAAATTCTTGGTGCGTTGTGCCGAGTTCCGCGTGTCTGAGCCCGGTTGCACCAAGATCACCCCATCCACGCAGACCGGTCGGTCTGTGAATCTAGCGACAGTGAGTGTATGGCGAAGAAAGACGGTGTCATCGAGATCGAGGGCACAATCACCGAAGCCCTGCCCAACGCGATGTTCCGCGTTGAGCTGAGCAACGGTCACAAGGTGCTCGCAACGATCTCGGGCAAGATGCGACAGAACTACATCCGCATCATCCCCGAGGACCGCGTGGTCGTGGAGCTCAGCCCCTACGACCTCACCCGCGGGCGCATCGTCTACCGCTACCGCTAACCCCTCGCAGGTTCACCCGACCGAGAAGTAACGGCTGCCGTGCCGTGTGACACCACGTCATGCACGCGCGGGCAGTACGAAGACAGCGAAAAAGGACATTATGAAGGTCAACCCCAGCGTCAAGCCCATCTGCGACCACTGCCGCGTGATTCGTCGCCACGGCAACGTCATGGTCATCTGCAAGAGCAACCCGCGCCACAAGCAGCGCCAGGGCTAACAAGGCTTCCCGCCCTCGGGGCGCGGAGAACAGATGAGGGCTGCCGAGGCAGCCCGATTCGTCAGCAACACAATCACACACTGCACAGGCACATCAGATCTCGGCCGCAGCACGCGGCCGGGGGACACCCCGGGGGAAGGCCCGGGCACCGATGCTGCTCCATACCTTCACAGACTCCCAGGAGAAGCCAATATGGCACGTCTCGCCGGCGTCGACATCCCGCGCGACAAGCGCGTGGTGATCGCACTGACGTACATCTACGGAATTGGTCGCACTCGTTCGAACGAGGTTCTCGCGGCCACCGAAATCAGCCCCGACATCCGGGTCAAGGACCTCACCGACGACCAGCTCGTCGCGCTCCGTGACGCCATCGAAAACGGCTACAAGGTTGAAGGTGACCTCCGTCGTGAGGTTGCTGCTGACATCCGCCGCAAGGTAGAGATCGGCTCGTACGAGGGCATCCGCCACCGTCGCGGCCTCCCCGTGCGCGGTTTGCCTTTTGCTTTTTATCCTTAGCCATTGACGG
>JAGQTK010000197.1 GCA_020439065.1 Microthrixaceae bacterium | reverse complement strand
GTTGCGCGCCGGCTCGGTGTTCACCCCCGTGACCTTCGAGCGCTTCGAGCGACTGCTGGAGCGTGACGGCACCTACGCCTTCCTCATCGGCGGTCCCGCCGACCCGACCACGGCCGCCACGGTCGCCGCGATCGACGAGGCCGCGCAGGCGCACGGCATCGACACGGTCTATGCGTTCGACCCCCGCCTCGACGGGGTCGGACTCGACATCCGCACGAGCACCAGCGCGCCGCTGCGCGCGCTGTACACCCGACTTGCCGACACGCTGAACCGCGACACCGAGCCGGCGTTCGGCGATCCGTCGAGCGATCCCTACCTGTTCATCTACGACCGCAGCCACACCGTCGGCGGCGTCGAAGACCGGATCGTCGCCCAGGTGTCGGGGGCGCAGGATGCGGCATCCATCGACCTCGACGCCTACCGGCTCGAGCTCGACGCGCTGTTCGGTGAGGTCTCGCACAGCGACGAGCAATCGCAGTTCGAGTTCTTCCGCGACGCGATGAACCAGCGCCACGCCGCCACCTACGCCGATGCCTCGCTGTTCGGCGGCGACATCCTCACCGCCGCCGATGGCGCCAACTTCGTGCTCGAGTCGGTGACCTACCCGCAGCTCGTGCACATCCTCGAATCGGAGGGCGAGCACGTCATCCTCTTCGGCGGGACCTGGTGCCACAACACCCGAGCGGTCGTGCAGCGGGTGAACCACGCGGCAGCGGCCGCCGGGGTCGAGACCGTGTACGTGTTCGACCTGAAGCTCGACGGCCTGAGCAACGCGCCCGCGCACATCCGCGACAGCGCATCCGAGTACTCCTACCTCTACGGCGACCTCGTCGCACAGTACCTGCCGGGCCTGCGCACCCAGTACGACCCCGCGGTCTCGGCCGGGCAGCGCGTCGAGTACTCCCCGAACGGCGACACGGGCGCGCCGCGTGCCACCGCGCGCAAGCTGCAGGTGCCGTACCTGATCAGCTACGACCGCGCGGCCAGCGCGCCGATCACCCGGGACTGGCTGCGTGAGAACGCCGACGGCAGCGTGACCGAGTACATGACCGAGTGGTGGTGGGTGTCGGGTCTGCCCGGCAAGAACAGCCGCAACCTGGCCCCCGAGGTGTGGGCCGCCCAGCAGGAGCAGAACTGGGCGTTCGCGGCCGAGGGCGTCGCCAAGATCGACGCGTTCTTCGGCCTGGCCACGGCCCCTGAGGCCCCGGCGGCGCCGCTCGTGCACGTTGCAGGCGACACCGTCAACGTCACCTGGACGGCACCCGCGGACGGCGGTTCGGCGCTGACCCGCTTCGAGCTCGCCCTCGATGGGGGCGCCCCCGTCGCGGTCGCACCCAGCGCGAGCACGCACGCGTTCACGGGGGTGGCGCCCGGCGCCCACACGGTGACCGTCACCGCGGTCAACCACCTGGGCTCGGCGGTCTCTGCGCCCGCGCAGCTGCGAGTCGAGGCGCCGCCGCGCGTACCGGCCATCACCGTCTCGGGCGAACTGCACCCGGGCGGCGCGATCAGCGTGCGCGGCAGCGGCTTCGCCGCGGGCGGCGTGACCGTCGAGATCCACTCGACCCCGCAGCTGCTCGGCACGGCCA
This sequence comes from Microthrixaceae bacterium, assembly GCA_020439065.1. Classification (GTDB taxonomy): domain Bacteria; phylum Actinomycetota; class Actinomycetes; order Actinomycetales; family Microbacteriaceae; genus Microbacterium. The sequence continues at coordinate 1,920 of JAGQTK010000197.1, read as the reverse complement.
CGGCGGCGCCCGACGGCACATTCACCCTCGGGGTCACCCTGCCCGCGAGCCTCACGAGCGGCGCGCACAGCATCGTCGTCTTCGCCGGCGGCGTCGAGATCGCCCGCAGCGCCATCACACTGGCGGCGGCACCCGGCAGCGGGGGCGGGGCGGGCGCCACGAACGACGCCGCGACGCTTCGCGGCGGGCTTGCCACCACCGGGGGCCCCGGGATTCCGACCCTCGCGCTGGGAGCGGCGCTCCTGCTGCTGCTCGCAGGGGCCGGCGTGCTGCTGCTGCGCCGGACGCGGGCCTAGCGACCGGGTCGACCGAGCACGAACGGGCGGGGCAGGGGGCAGCAAGATTCCCCCTGCCCCGCCCGTTTCCGGCTACGATTGGCGCGATGTTCGCCGCAGATCAGACCTCCGTCGTCGCAGAAGACTCCGAGCCGGGTTCCGCGCTCTCGCAGTACCGTGAGATCGCCCGGGCCGATTGGGCTCGCCTGGCGGCCGGCACGCCGCAGCCGCTGAGTGAGACCGAGGTGGTGCAGCTGCGAGGTCTCGGCGACCGGCTCGACATCGACGAGGTCCGCGAGGTCTACCTGCCGCTCAGTCGCCTGCTCAGCCTCTATGCGAGCGCGACGAAGAAGCTCGGCCAGGCCACCAGCGACTTCCTCCACGACGACGACACCACGACCCCGTTCGTGATCGGCGTCGCCGGCTCGGTGGCGGTGGGCAAATCGACCATCGCCCGCCTGCTGCGGGAGCTGCTCAGCCGCTGGTCTGACACCCCCCGGGTCGAGCTCGTCACCACCGACGGCTTCCTCTACCCCAACGCCGAGCTCGAGCGCCGCGGGATCATGGACCGAAAGGGGTTCCCCGAGTCGTACGACCGCCGCGCCCTGCTCGAGTTCCTCACCGCCGTCAAGAGCGGTCAGGACGAGGTTCGTGCGCCGTTCTACTCGCACATGCGCTACGACATCGTCCCTGACGCGCACGTCGTGGTGCGCCGCCCCGACGTCGTGATCGTCGAGGGGCTGAACGTGCTCGCGCCGCCGCCCACGCCCAACGATGTCGCCGTGAGCGAGCTGTTCGATTTCTCGATCTTCGTGGATGCCGCGACCGCCAACATCGAGCACTGGTACGTCGAGCGGTTCATGGCGCTGCAGCGCGGCGCGTTCAACAACCCGAGCTCGTTCTTCAACGTGTTCGCGCACCTCGACGAGGCCGGCGCCCGCGAGACGGCACTCGGCTACTGGAACGACATCAACCTGCCAAACCTCGAGGAGAACGTGCTGCCGACCAAGCACCGCGCGACCCTCGTGCTGCAGAAGGGCGCCGACCACACCGTCGAGCGCGTGCTGCTGCGCAAGCTGTAGCGCAGAGCCCACACGGCGCACATAGCGCACCCGGCGCCGCGCGATTCGCGTCGCGCCCCGCCGCCCGCGATTCGCATTTCGGCCGCGAATGCTGCTTCGGATGTGCTGAGTGCGCCGGCGCGCGTGCACAAAGCGGGCAAAGTGCGCGATTACTATGGATCCCATGTGTGGAATCGTCGGATACGTGGGCCCGAGGCCCAGCCAGGACATCCTGATCGCGGGCCTCAGCCGCCTCGAGTACCGGGGCTACGATTCGGCGGGCATCGCCGTGATCACCGATGACGGTGCCCTGCAGCTGCGCAAGCGCGCCGGCAAGCTGGCCGTGCTGCGCGACGACCTCGGCGCCCACCCCCTGCAGCCCGGCACCACGGGCATCGGCCACACGCGCTGGGCCACGCACGGCGGCCCCACCGACGAGAACGCGCACCCGCACCTGGGCGACGACGGCCGGCTCGCGCTGATCCACAACGGGATCATCGAGAACTTCGCGCAGCTGCGCGACGAGCTCGCCGCGCAGGGCTACACCTTCGCCAGCGAGACCGACAGCGAGGTTGCCGCGCTCC
>JAGQTK010000196.1 GCA_020439065.1 Microthrixaceae bacterium | reverse complement strand
CTGCTCGAGCCCGAGCAGATCCCGCGGGTGCAGGACTACCTTCGCACCGCCGCAGAGCTCGGCGTGCAAATCGGGATTCCACACGACGTGGTGGTGGCATCGAAATTCGGCGCCGACGCGGAGCATGTCGTGAGTGCCGCGGATGCCATCGAAGACACGCCGTTCGGCGCCTCCGGCATCGGTCTTGACATCGGACCCGTCACCGCGGCGGCGTTCGCTGAAGCGATTCGCGCCAGCAACACGGTGTTCTGGAACGGGCCGATGGGCGTGTTCGAGCTGGTGCCGTTTGCCGCGGGTACCCGCGCGATCGCCCAGGCCTTGACCGAGGTCGATGGGCTGAGCGTCGTGGGCGGTGGCGATTCTGCCGCGGCCGTGCGCCAGCTTGGCTTCTCAGACGAACAGTTCGGTCACATCTCGACCGGGGGAGGCGCGAGCCTCGAGTTCTTGGAGGGCAAGAAGCTGCCCGGACTGGAGGTCCTCGGATGGTCGTGACGCGCACCCCGCTCATCGCGGGAAACTGGAAGATGAACCTCGATCACCTGCAGGCGATCGCGTTCGTGCAGAAGCTCGATTGGGCACTCAAAGACGCCAAGCACGACTTCGCCTCCGTCGAAGTCGCTGTGTTTCCGCCCTTCACCGACCTTCGTTCGGTGCAAACGCTCGTGAGCGCCGACAAGATCGAGTTCGCGTACGGTGCGCAGGATCTCTCCGCGCACGCGTCTGGCGCGTACACCGGTGAGATCTCCGGCGCGTTCCTTTCGGCGCTGGGCTGCGGCTACGTGCTCGTCGGGCACTCGGAGCGCCGCCAGTACCACGGCGAGACCGACGAGCTGATCGCGGCGAAGGTCAAGGCGGCGATCGCACACGGCCTTGTTCCGGTGATCTGCGTCGGCGAGACCGCTGGCGACCTGGAGGAGCACGGCGCCAGCGCGGTCCCGGTCGCGCAGCTCGAGGCGGCGCTTGCGGGGCTGCCGAAGGGCGCCGACATCGTGGTTGCCTACGAGCCCGTGTGGGCGATCGGCTCGGGCCAGGCGGCGACGCCGGAGCAGGCCGAACAGGTGGCGCTGCCGCTGCGTGCGGTGGTCGGGCGTGTGCTCGGCGATGCCGCGGCCGCCAAGACACGGATTCTGTACGGCGGTTCGGTCGGGGCATCCAATATCGCGGGCTTCATGCGCGAGCCGAACATCGACGGTGCCCTGGTCGGGGGCGCGAGCCTGAAGATCAACGACTTCTCGGCGATCATCCGCTACCAGAAGCACGTCGGCGTCTAGCGATCCCGGCACGCGCAGAGCGGGAAGGCGCCCGTTCGCACTGCGCTTGTATACTGAATCCATCGCGTGTCCCGTCGGGTCACGTCGAAACCACGCCCGCAAGGCACCGTGAAAGGCCCCCGTTCGTGCAGATTCTTGAGTTTGTCCTCCAGGTGTTGCTTGGGATCACCAGCCTCCTGCTGACCCTGCTCATTCTCTTGCACAAGGGCCGTGGTGGCGGACTGTCCGACATGTTCGGCGGCGGCATGTCGTCGACCATGGGCTCTTCGGGCGTCGCAGAGCGCAACCTCAATCGCTTCACCGTGGTGCTCGCGCTCGCGTGGTTCGTCTCGATCGTGGCATTGGGCCTGATCACCAAGTTCCAGGGGATGTGACGTTGGCTACTGGCGGCAATGCAATTCGTGGCACGCGCGTAGGCGCTGGCCCCATGGGGGAACAAGACCACGGTTACCACGCTGATCGCGTGGCGATCTCGTACTGGGATGCGCTCGGCAACGAGACGGTCCGGTACTTCGCGGCGAACGTCCCCGACGAAGAGATTCCCGAGACGATCGACTGCCCCCACTCGGGCCTCCCCGCGGGCCGCGACAAAGACAACCCGCCGCAGGTGGCCAAGCCGGAGCCGTACAAGACGCACCTCGCATATGTGAAGGAGCGTCGCACCGATGAGGAGGCCGCCAGCCTCCTCGACGACGCGCTCGTGCAGCTGCGCGAACGCCGCGGCACCACTGTCAAGTAGCCACCACTGTCAAGCGGCTACCACTGTCAAGTAGCCACCACCGCTGAGGAACCACCGCAGCCGGGGAGCCTCCGGGCCCCGTGTGCTGCGGTGTTGCCGCGCCGCTACTGCTCGTGCGCGATGAGTTCCGGCGGCACCTCGGCCGCGGCAGCCTCGTCGACGAAGAACACGGTCGAGAGGCGGCCTTTCGCCCCGGCGGCCGGGACGTGTGCGTAGCTGGCGCCCGCCAGTGCGAGACCGAGCACCGCGGCCTTGTCGGTGCCGCTGAGCACGAGCCACACCCGTTGCGCGGCGTTGATGACCGGTCGGGTGAGGGTCACTCGGGTGGGCGGAGGCTTGGGGGAGTCGCGCACGGCGAGTGCGGCGACGTCGATCACGCCGATCTCGGGGCGTTCCGGGAAGAGTGAGGCGTAGTGGCCATCGGGGCCGACACCGAGCAGGGCGATGTCGAAGCTCGGCCACGGGTCGCCGCCGACCGGGGCGAAGCCCGCGAGCTCGTTGGCGTATGCGGCTGCCGCCGCATCCACATCCACACCGGCGTCGGAGGCGAGGATCGCGTGCACGTTGCGGGTGGGGATGGCGATGTGGTCGATGAGCGCCCGCCGGGCGAGCACCTCGTTGCGTTCGTCGTCAGCGACGGGCACGAAACGCTCGTCGCTCCACCAGAGGTGCACGCGCGACCAGTCGATGTTATCGCGCCACGGATGCGCGGCGATCGCGGTGAGCACGGCAACGCCGCCCCGACCGCCGGTGAGGGCGACATGAACGGCGTCGCGCTCGGCGGTCAGCTGCGCGAGGGTGCCGACGAGGCGTCCCGCTACCAGCTCAGCGACTGCGGTGAGGTCGGGGCGCACCAGCACGGTGCGCTCGTTGTCTGGCTCGAGTGCCATGCGTCTCCTACTGTGTCGACTCGTGCACGAGCGCGAGTCCCTCGGTGATCACTCGACCATACAGCAGGTCCGGATCGAGCCTCCGGAGCTCTTCGGCGAGGCATTCGCGCAGGCCCCGGCGGGGGAGGAACAGCTCGTGGGAGGGCTGCCCTGGCTGGGTGAGCACCGCGTGCCCGGGCACCGGGCGCTCGAGCAGCACGTCGCCGTTCGCCCGCGTCAGCCTGACCGATCGGATGCCGGAGGACCATTCCTCGGTCGGAATATAGCTGTATGCCACCGGCACGTCGAGCATGAGTCGCAGCCACGCGGCCAGGAGCACCGTGGAGGGCGAATCGGCCGCGCCGCGCACCTCCGCCGCGATCACCGGCGTGTACGGCGGCTGGTCGAGCACCGCGGCGAGATGCTCGCGCCAGCGGGTGACCCGGGTCCAGGCGAAGTCGGTGTCGCCCGGTCGGTAGTTGGCACCGAGCTGGCGGAGCCAGGTGGTCGGGTGTGGCTTGGTCGAGGCATCCGTGATGCGGCGCTGAGCGATGCGACCGATCGCCGACTCTGCCGGCGCCCCGGGCGTCTCGCGCGGCCACCAGGCCACAACCGGGGCATCGGGGAGCAGCAACCCGTTGAGCAGGCTCTCGCGATTGCGGGCCG
>JAGQTK010000195.1 GCA_020439065.1 Microthrixaceae bacterium | reverse complement strand
CGGGATTCGATCTGGCAGGGCGTCTCGCTCGCACTTGCCGCGCTCGCCGACCCGCGAGTGCTCGATGCAGTGACCCCCGGCCCGGACGAGGTGTTCGACCCGGAACAGTTCCTGGAACAGCACGGCACCCTGTACCTGCTCGCAACCGCTGCCGGAGCGAACAACAGCGCACCCTTGGTTGCGGCGCTCATCGAAGACGTCGTGGAGGCCGCACGGCGGCTTGCCGCCCGCAGCCCCGGCGCGCGCCTCGACCCGCCGTTGCTGCTCGCACTCGATGAGGTCGCGAACCTCAGCCCGTTGCCGTCGCTGCCGACGCTCATGGCCGAGGGCGGCGGTACGGGGATCACGACGATGCCGGTCGTGCAATCCCTCGCCCAAGCGCGCGAGCAATGGTCGGAGCATGCGGCGTCGGCGATCTGGGATGCCGCGATCGTGAAGATCATCCTCGGCGGGGCCTCCAACTCGAAAGACCTTCAAGATCTGTCCACACTCATCGGGGAACGTGATGAGATCACGGACTCCACCACGGTCGGCGACTACGGCTCCCGATCCGCGCAGCGCTCGATCCGCCGGGTCCCGATCATGCCGCCCGACACGATCCGAAGACTCCCGTTCGGCACCGGCCTCGTACTGCTCCGCGCCGCACCGCCGATCGTGACACGACTGCGCCGCTGGACCGAACGAGACAACGGGAAGCAGATCGCCGCCGACCGGGCAGCGGTCGAGGAACAACTCCACACCGCTCCGGGCACGGCGAGTGCTCCTGGTCTGTAAGACCGCCTCGAGCGCGGCGTACAGGCAGGAGCGATGCAATGGATATGCGATCAAGAACCTCGGTGGCGGGATATCTTTCCCGCACCCCGCAACTCAAGCATCTCGATGACGGGCTCGCCCTGTTCATCGGCCAGCTCGGGCAAAAACAGTACCGAGACGAGGAGGACGGGAGCCTGACGCTCCTCGGCACCACCTACATCAAGCTTGTCCTCCTCGGCGAGCATGCCGAGCAGGCGTTCACTGATTTCGTGGAGGGTGACGACGTGGTTGCCGTCGGCGGCTTCAAGACCCGGAACTACGAGCATCGCGGGCAGAAGATTGAGGAACGCCAGTTCCAAGCCGCCAAGCTGCTCTTCGACACGACGCGTGACCGCTACCAGGTTGAACGTATTCCGCGGGCGCGGGCGGGAGCAATGCATAAGCGTCCAGCAATGGCCGCTCCGGTCCAGTTCCGAGCGCCCCAGTCGGCCGCCTCGCCGGCGTTAGGGCGGTGAGCGAGATGAACGATGATCTCGACCAAGCCGTCACGGAAAACGGCGAGCAGGAAGACCACCCGGACGCTGAACTTGAGGAGCACGATCTATACGACCTGCTCACCGCCCGCACCGCGCTCCCGGAGCCCCCTCGACCGATCAACTGGCATCTCCTCACCTCTGGTGATGCTGAAGCGGAATGGCTGGCGCTGAATCAGTGGGTCGATCAGATTCGCCGCGACTACGGGTTGCCTGCTTCGGTGATTCCACCATTCTGGTACCGGCACCCCGAGCTCGTATGGGAGCTGTCCGCGCTGCATCTGCATTGGATCGCGAGCTACGACCCAGAGCAAGACGCTTCTGGGCCGATCGCCTGGCACACGGACTTCGCACTCGCCCGCGAACGGCTCCGCGAGTGGGTATCAACGTGTGGCACGAGGATCGACCGTGACCGTCCGACCCGGCAGACCATCTGGCCGGGAGAGGTGCCGCAGCCGCCTATCGAGGATGAAGTGATCCCGAACCGGGCCGTGGATTTCGTCGATTTCGTGGCCGCCGATGTGCAGGCGCGCCAGGACATCGAGGATGAGTTCATTCGCGCGAAACGAGCGGCTGATCATGCCCGCGACGACGAGCCAGGTTGAGCCGCTGTGGAACTCGCGTGAAGCGTCCGAGTTCCTGAACGTCTCGCAGGCGACCCTGTCGAGGTGGCGCAGACAGCACGAAGGGCCGCCGTTCGTGAGCGTTGGCGGGATTGCCCGCTACAACCCGCCGACCGTGCGCGCATGGGTGCTGGAACGGGAGCGCGAGCATGGCTGACCCACGCCAGCACAAGATGCCGCCCGTCGGCGTGAAGCTCTCCACCAGTATTGAGAGCCGTGGCAGCGGGTACCTCGCGCGCGTACGCTGGACCGACCCGCAGACAAAGAAGCGTCCCAGCCGCTCCGAGTTCGTCGCGACACCCGAAGACGCGGAAGCGTTCTTCACGACGATGCAGCAGGCGACCGAGACGGGCGCCGACCTGCTCGTCACGTTCGCGGACTACGTCGAATCAATCAGCGATCGCTGGCAGCGCGGCCTCGACACGACTTCCACCGTCGCCGGGTACGACGCCAGCCTCAGGCTCCGGGTCGTACCCGCGCTTGGTCACATCAAGGTCAGCAAGATCACGACAGGGCTGATCGATCGCACCATCGACCAATGGGAGACCGAACACGGCCCCTCCACCATCAAGACCTCCATCGGCGTGCTGGTGCGAGTGCTGGACGTTGCCGTGCGAGATGAGGTCATCCCGTCGAACCCGGCGAAGAACCGGGCGCGACGCGCATTCAACCATGTCCCGGCGCTCGAACCCGGGTCGATGCGCGCATTCGCGATCCAGGACATGGAGACGCTGAACGCCCTCGCAGCGAAGTGCGCGGAGGTGCATCAGAGCTATTCCGACCACGTCATGCTCTGCGCGCTGCTCTCGGCGCGTGGCTCCGAAATCTCTGGGCTTGAAGCCGGTGACATCGACTGGAAGGATCGCGTCGTCAAGATCGAGCGGCAAATCTACCCCGGCAGGGGAGGACTCGTTCGCAAGCAGACCAAGGGCCGAAAAACCCGATTCGTGCCGATCCTCGATGAGATTGAGCCAGTGCTCGTGCGCCTGTCTGCGGGCAAGAAGCCCGAAGACCCGCTCTTGCGCGGGCCACGGGGCGGCGTGCTCACGACCGCGACGGTCCGAGACGCGACGAACTGGGATCAGGCCGTGGTCGACCTCGGCCTGCCGAATCTCACACGGCACGGACTCCGGCATACCGGCGCGACCTGGCTCGCCGATGCCGGGGTGCCGCTCCATGTGCTGCAGCGCATCCTCGGGCATGCCTCGATCGAGACGACCAAAGGCTACCTGCATCCCGATCATCGACAGCTCAACGAGGCAGCCCAACTCGCGAATCAGTTCCTCGCACGACCGAAGACACGACAGAACAGGAAGGAGCCTCCCCGCTACACCGGACCACAGCTCTAACGAACAGTCCACCGTCCTCGGCTCCCAAGAAGGGGTCGAGGCCCCGCCCTGCCCGAAAATTGGCCCACTAGATCTCCACTTTTTGGCCCACTAGATCCATAGCGGACCGACGATCGGCCTCAGCAGGAAGTCGCTCGCGGACCCACTTTGGGACCCGCCCCGCGCTCCGGCGAAGGTCACCAGAAACGAGAGAAGCCCTGACAAGAAATGGCTTATCATCAGGGCTTTTTCGTCGGGTTGACAGGATTTGAACCTGCGACCCCCTGACCCCCAGTCAGGTGCGCTACCAAGCTGCGCCAAAACCCG
>JAGQTK010000194.1 GCA_020439065.1 Microthrixaceae bacterium | reverse complement strand
CGACCCCGTCCTCGAACTCAGCGCCTAACCCCTCACATCGAAGGACCGACCGCTACACCACTACCAGGGACTTGACCACCGGTTCGTCAGGGCGGGCGTGAGCGTGCCTAATCTGAGAAGCACCCTTCCCGCACCGGCAAGGAGCTGATTCTCGATCACGTCGGTCGTGTAATCGTCATAGTTCACTGCGATCGGCAGCGGGAGCTCACGAGCTCGTCCCGAAAGGCGGCCGAAATCGATCTGGCCGCGCACGGAGTAAAGATCGTCGCTGACCGTGACATAGCCCTGCAGGATCCCGCCTCGCAGCGCACGCTCGGCGTGATCGAGGAAGGACGCTGCGATGACCGGGACGAGGTCGTCGGATCCTTCCCAATCCGCTGCGTCGTGTCGCCATTCGACCAATTGCATCGTGTGCGTCAAGAGTTCGAAGAGCCGATGCACTGGGATCTTCGGTGCCACGCGGATGACTTGCCCATTGACTGCGGCGACGCCGACATAGCGGGTCGCCGAGAGGCGCCACCTTCCGGAGACTTCGCGATCTGGGGCGATCTCGAACTGCTTGGTGCGGGCGAGTGCTCTCACAGTGTCGGCATCGAGCTCGAGGTCGCCCGTGGTGCCCCATTCACGAAGCTCGATCGTCATGTGCTGGACGGAGAGATCGCAGCCCGGACGCTCGCGAGCGAAAACCGTGCCAACTCGTCACGATTCCCGTAGAAGCGCTCCTCCAACAGGGGCATGATGCCGTGCGCCCAGATACGTTCGAGGCGGCCCGGCTCAAGGACGCGCTCGGTCATCAAGTACGACGGGCCGATTGCAGCGTCCGGGTCGCCGAGGCGTGCGTTCAGTTCGGCCAGCAAGCGCGCTGGCTCGTCCGACATGCCTCGCGCGCCGAGCCAGCGACCGAGCATCTCGCTCACCGGTGCCACCGCCGGTGACATCTCGACGAAGTAAAAGCGCCGCCGCATCGCCGCATCGACGAGCGCAATTGATCGGTCGGCGGTGTTCATCGTGCCGATGATGTACACATTCTCGGGGAGGGTGAACTCCATGTCGGAGTACTGCAGGCTGATCGGTTGCTCGCGATACTCGAGAAGGAAGTACAGCTCGCCGAAGACCTTCGCGAGATTGGCGCGGTTGATCTCGTCGATGATCAGAACATGCGGGATGCTCGGTGCCGCGGCGGCGGCATCCGCTATCCGGCGCAGCGGCCCCGACTTGATGGCGAAGTCGACCTTGCCAGCTCCGCCGGGGACTGGTCGGTAGCCCTCAAAGAAGTCTTCGTAGGTATAGGACGGGTGGAACTGCACGATCTCGAAGGCTCCGACGCCGCCTGCGAGATGCTCGGCCAAGGCTTGCGCGAGGTATGTCTTGCCGGTTCCGGGAGGCCCGTAGAGGACGAGCTGGCGCTTCTCTTCGAGCAATTCGATGACCTCGTCCAGCCACGGTTTGTCGAGGAGGAGGTCCTGCGCGAGTTGCGCAGTGGCAAGAGGGAGGCCTACCTGCGCGGGCTCCGCCGTTGTCTGCTGCTGCCGTTCTCCACTCACCCAACGTTCGAGTTCGTCGATCTCCGGGGTGATGAGCGTCAGCGTAAGCAGAGTCTTCATCTTCGATTGGAGGCTTTTCGCGGTGTCGCGCCGCTGAATTGGTGCGTCAGCATTCAACCATTCAATCGACCGAACTGTTTCTTTTCGAGTACGGGCAAACACATCTCGTGGACCGGAATCAACAACGCCCAAGTAGACGTTTTGCCCATTCACGGTGACCACGTAGTCGCCGATCTCCATCTTGTTCACGAATCGCCATACTTGGCCGAGTTCGTGGTTGAACCCACCGGCAGTCGTATCCGTGCCTGCTTCGTCGGCCAAGGCGCGAAGTTCGTCGCGGCTGACCTCAGGTGCAAGTGCGAACGGAAATGTGTCTGCGAAGCCAATCCCGCAAGTACCGTCGGCCAGCCAGTCAGGAACGCGCTCACCACCCGAACCGCGGATCAGCCATGCACCACGAACTTGCGGCTCGACCGGTTCGATCAGCTCGGCAGCAGGTGGGTCGGCAGCAGGTGGCTCGGCAGTCGGCTCGGACTCGGGATCCCATAGCCCGCGGACCTCGGGCTGATAGAACGAGAAGCGCTCCCCATACGTCTTCGCCAGGCGGTCGCGCACACGAGCGATCGTTGCGTCGTCGTTCTCGCCCACTTCGGATGGCTCCGCGAGCGAAGCCATCTTCCGCTTGTGATATTGGCTGACCGTATTCTCGAACGAATCCGGGTGCACGAGGTGCAACAGGGCATGCCGTTGCGTTTGATCCGCGACGCCTTCGAGCGCGAACACCATCGCGCGGAAGGCGGCGGGGTCGCTCAGCCAGGTTTCGCGCTCATGAGACGACGCGGCAGTCCAACGCTCGGCGAAACGTACGAGTAGCCACAGCTGGTTGGGGCGTCGCGTGAAGAATGATGTACCCGTTGCGGCGAGACCGGCGTGGAGTGCATCGTCGAACATTCCGGATGGGCCTGTCGCGCCTCCGATGTCTGCGATCTCATCAAGCAGTTGACGCTTGGACGGGTACCGCTGCTTGGACGCAACGACGAGGTGCAACCAGGTGAGTTCTTCCATGAGTTGGCCCGCCGGCCGAGAGATGCTCGCCAGTTGATCCCGCAACTTGTCGAGAAAGCCACGCTTCGACTCGTCTGGCTTCTCAATGAACTCACGCACGAGTTCAGACGCGGAGGTACGAGTCCACACATTGCCCGTGTCGGGGTCGCCCACCGGGAGGAAACTCGACTGCAACCGTCGCAATGACTGCTCGCGGAACGTGTCTAGAGCGCCGTAAAGCGTGGCGATGTTGGGTACGTCCAGTTGTGACTTCAACAGCTTTCCTCCTACGCCCGCACACGCACACGAGAGGTGCGGATGCTCCCAACCTAGCCGGACGGCTCTGACCACAATGCGCTGAGAACCCCCGATGCTAATCGCCCAGCGCATCGGCTCGGGCCCGTACGATCGGGCTCGCTAGCCGCGCTCACCCGCATACCTCGGCGCCATCGACTCCATCTGGTCCATGACCAGCTTGATCGCCTCGGGCTGCTTGTCTGGCGGGTACTTGTACTTCACGAGTAGCCGCTTGATCGACGAGCGCAGCTTGGCCCGCACGTCGTCGCGCACGGTCCAGTCGGTGCGCACGTCGCGCCGCATCACCGCGACGAGTTCGCGGGCGATCTGCGCGAGCACGTCTTCACCCTGCACATCGATTGCCGATTCGTTGGAGGCAATGGCGTCGTAGAACGCGAGTTCGTCGCCCGAGAGCGGGGGAGTGAACTGCGCGCCGCGGGATCCTTCGGTAGCAACCTCTCTCGCCAGCTCAACGATCGCCGCAATGACCTCGGCCGACGTCAGCTGCTGGTTCGTGTAGCGCTTCATGATGTCGGCGATCCGCTCGGAGAACGCCCGTTGCCGCACGAGGTTGCCGCGCGTCACCCCGGCACTCGCATCGATTAGTGACGCGCGCAGCGCCTCGATCGCGAGGTGCGCGTTGGGCGCGGCCTGGGCTTGGGTCACGAAATCCGGGCCCAGGTTATAGAGCGTGAGGCGGGGGAG
>JAGQTK010000193.1 GCA_020439065.1 Microthrixaceae bacterium | reverse complement strand
GCTCGCCTCGCTGCGCGCCATCCCGAACCTCACGATGGTTCGCCCGGGCGACGCCGCCGAGACCGCGATCGCGTGGCTCGAGATCCTGCGGCGCCGGGGCGGCCCGACCGGCATCGCGCTGACCCGGCAGAACATCCCCGTGTTCGAGCGCGGCGAGGGCGAGGCATCCGGTGCCGTGCTCGCATCGGCGGAGGGCACCGCGCGCGGCGCGTACATCCTGGCGGAGGCCGCGAACGGCTCCCCCGACGTCATCCTGATCGCCACCGGTTCCGAGGTGCAGCTTGCGATCGAAGCCCGCACCCGGCTGGCCGCCGAGGGCGTGCACGCGCGCGTGGTCTCGGCACCGAGCCTCGAGTGGTTCGCCGAGCAGGACGCCGCGTACCGCGAGCACGTGCTCCCGGCCGCCGTCACGGCCCGCGTCTCGGTGGAGGCCGGCATCGCCATGCCGTGGCGCGACATCGTCGGCGACCGTGGCCGTTCGATCTCGATCGAGCACTTCGGCGCATCCGCCGATTACCAGACCCTGTTCGAGAAGTTCGGCATCACGACCGACGCGGTCGTCGCAGCAGCACACGAGGTGCTCGGCTGAGGCCGGGCCGCAAGGAGGCAGCAATGACCACTCCCACCGCCCAGCTTTCCCAGGCCGGCGTCAGCATCTGGCTCGACGACCTCTCGCGTGAACTCATCGAGACGGGCAGCCTCGCCGCCTTCATCGCCGAGCGCAACGTCGTCGGCGTCACCACGAATCCGACCATCTTCGCGAACGCGCTGACCGACGGCGCCTACTACGCGCCGCAGATCGCGCAGCTCGCGGCGGCCGGCGTGAGTGCGGCCGATGCCGTGTTCACGATCACCACCGACGATGTGCGGGCGGGCTGTGACGTGCTGCGCCCCGTGTACGAGGCAAGCGGACACGTCGACGGCCGCGTCTCGATCGAAGTCTCGCCCGACCTCGCGCACGACACCGAGTCGACCGTCGCACAGGCCAAGGCCCTCGCCGCGGCCGTCGATCGCGACAACGCCCTGATCAAGATCCCCGCCACCCTCGCAGGCATCCCTGCCATCGAGGAATGCATCGCCGCCGGCATCAGCGTCAACGTGACCCTGATCTTCAGCCTGGAGCGCTACCGCGATGTGATCGGCGCGTACCTGCGCGGGCTGCGCCGGGCGAAGGATGCGGGCATCGATATCTCGACGATCCACTCGGTCGCCTCGTTCTTCGTCTCGCGGGTCGACACCGAGGTGGATGCGCGCCTGGACGCCATCGGCGGGGCCGCCGCGGAGGCGCTCAAGAGCAAGGCGGGCCTCGCGAACGCGCGGCTCGCGTACGAGTTGTTCGAGCAGGCGTTCGCCACAGACGAAGCCGCGCAGCTGCGCGCCGCTGGTGCACGGCTGCAGCGCCCGCTGTGGGCGTCGACGGGTGTGAAGAACCCCGCGCTGCCCGACACCCTCTACGTCACCGAGCTCGTCGCCCCCGGCGTCGTGAACACGATGCCGGAGAAGACCCTCGAGGCCACCTTCGACCACGGGGTGATCACGGGCGACACCGTCACGCCGAACTACGCAGAAGCGCACCGCGTGCTCGACGAGCTCGCAGCGCTCGGTGTCAGCATCGACGACGTCACGCAGCAGCTCGAGACGGAGGGCGTCGAGAAGTTCATCGTCTCGTGGCACGAGATGCTCGACACCGTCACGAAGGCGCTCGACGCCGCGAAGGCCCAGTCATGAGCTTCGAGATTCACGTCAGCGGCGCACCCAAGGCCGCGGTTGAGCAGATCGTTCCCGGCCTGGTCGCCGAGATGATCGCCACTGCCCTGACCGCAGCCGACACCTCGCTGTGGGGTGCCGAAGCGGAGGCTGAGGCATCCATTCGCCTCGGCTGGTTGCAGGCCGTGTCGATCTCCCGCCCGCTCGTCGCCGAGATCGCCGAGCTGCGGGCCGGCCTGCAGGCACGTGGCGTCGACCGCGTGGTGCTTGCCGGCATGGGCGGCTCCTCGCTCGCACCCGAGGTGATCACCGCCACCGCCGGCGCCCCGCTCACGGTCCTCGACTCGACGGTGCCCGGCCAGGTGCTCGCCGCGCTCGACGGCGGACTCGAGCGCACCGTGCTCGTGGTGTCGTCGAAGTCGGGCTCCACCGTCGAGACGGACGCGGTGCGTCGCGCCTTTGAGGCCGCCTTCAGCGACCTGGGCATCGACCCCGCAGAACGCATCATCGCGGTGACGGACCCGGGCTCGGAGCTCGACACGCTCGCACACGACGCCGGTTATCGCGTGTTCCTCGCCGACCCGAACGTGGGCGGTCGCTACTCGGCGCTCACCGCGTTCGGCCTGGTGCCGGCCGGGCTTGCCGGCGCCCCCATCGGCGAGCTGCTCGATGAGGCCGAGGCCATGCTGCTCGAGCTTGCCATCGACTCGGCATCCAACCCGGCGCTCGTCCTCGCCGCGGCCATCTCGGGCGGCGGCACCGATGTGCGCCGCGACAAGCTGGGGCTCGTCACCGACGGCACGCATATCGTCGGGCTCCCCGATTGGATCGAGCAGCTCATCGCCGAGTCCACGGGCAAGCATGGCGGCGGCATCCTGCCCGTCGTGCTGCTGCCGGTCTCGCCCGAGGTGCAGGAGCAGACCCCGGCCGACATGCAGATCGTGCGTTTCGTCGACGACGCAGTGCACTTCCGGATGCTGGAGCAGAACCCCGGCGAGATCCTCGTCAGCGGCACGCTCGGCGCGCAGTTCATCGTCTGGGAGTACGCCACGGCAATTCTCGGGCGCTTGCTCGGCATCAACCCGTTCGACCAGCCTGACGTCGAGTCGGCGAAGGCCGCGGCGCGTGGGCTGCTCGACGCGCGCCCCGAGCAGACGCCGCCCGCGTTCGTCGAGGACGGCATCGAGGTGCGTGTCTCAGACCCCGCGCTGGCGGCGAGCGGCACGGTCGCCGGCGTGCTCGATGCGCTCTGGGCTCGGCTCGGCCACGACGGCTATGTCTCCGTGCAGGCGTACGTCGACCGGACCGAACTGCCGCAGCTGGCGGGCCTGCGCGAGATGGTGGCGGCCGATTCCGGTCGCCCGACCACCTTCGGGTGGGGCCCGCGGTTCCTGCATTCCACCGGGCAGTACCACAAGGGCGGCCCGCCCCAGGGCGTGTTCCTGCAGATCACCGAGCGCAGCGATGTCGACCTCGAGATCCCCGGGCGCCCGTACACGTTCGCCCAAGTCGTCGAGGCGCAGGCCGCGGGCGATGCGGCGGTGCTCGCGCAGCACGGTCGCCCGGTCGTCACGCTCACGCTCACCGAGGCGGGCGCCGAGGTGCTCGCGCTGTTCGAGGCCGCGCAGTAGCGGGCACGCGACGCCTGGGCCCGGGCCCGGCAGAAGAGAGCACAGCATGCCCCCCATCGAGGTCTCGCGCGGGCACAACCCGCTCCGCGATCCGGACGATCGGCGACTGAATCGGATCGCGGGGCCCAGCGCGCTCGTGATCTTCGGGGTCACGGGTGACCTCTCGCGCAAGAAGCTCATGCCGGCCGTGTATGACCTCGCCAATCGCGGGCTGCTGCCGCCGGGCTTCGCCCTGGTCGGCTTCGCGCGTCGGGATTGGCAGGACCA
>JAGQTK010000192.1 GCA_020439065.1 Microthrixaceae bacterium | reverse complement strand
CGAACCGGGGCAGCCGGTATTCGTCCTGGTGCCGAGCCCCGGGGCCTCGCCGGTGCTGCACTCGAAGATCGTCTCGAACATTCAGGAGATCCGCGCCCGCGGCGCCCGCGTGATCGTGATCGCCGAGGAGGGCGATGCCGCCGTGCTGCCGTACGCGGATGAGGTGCTGCGCGTGCCCGTGACGGCGCCGCTGCTCGAGCCGCTGCTCGCCGTGGTGCCCCTGCAGATCTTCGCCATGGCGCTCGCCACGGCGAAGGGGCTCGATGTCGACCAGCCGCGCAACCTCGCGAAATCCGTGACGGTAGAGTAGCCCGCGGCCGTGTCATCCCTCCGGCCGTACCTCGGAGAGGGGCAGCAGTGATCGTCGGCATCGGCGTCGACCTCGTCGACATCCCCCGCTTCGAGCGGAGCGTGCAGCGCACCCCGCGCCTGCTTGAGCGGCTGTTCGCGCCCGCCGAGCGCACCCGCGCGCCGCGCTCGCTGGCCGCCCGATACGCCGCCAAGGAGGCGCTGATCAAGGCCCTCGGCGGCAGCGATGGCGTGTACTGGACCGAGATCGAGGTCACGCCCGAACCATCGGGGCGCCCCGTGTTCACGCTCTCGGGCTCGACCGCGGCCGTCGTGGCGGCGCGCGGGATCACCGCGCTGCACCTGTCGATGACCCACGACGCCGGCGTTGCGGTCGCGTACGTGATCGCCGAGGCCCCGGCGCCGTGCCCCGGCGACGCCCGAGTCGCTACGGAAGACCCGGCATGAGCCCGCTGCCGGATGGGGTGCTGCGTGAGGCCTGCATCGACGTGGGCGCCATCGCCCACAACGTGCGCCACCTGCGCGAGCTGATCGGCGTGCCGGTGATGGCCGTGGTGAAGGCCGCCGGCTACGGGCACGGCGCCGTGCGCTCGGCGCTCGCCGCCCTCGAGGGCGGCGCGTCCCGCCTCGGCGTCGCCGATATCGCGGAGGGGGTCGCGCTGCGGCGCGCCGGTATCACCGCGCCGATTCTGACCTGGCTGCATGCCCCGGGCACCTCGTTCGTCGAGGCCGCCTCCCACGGCATCGCGGTGGGTGTGTCGAGCATGGCGCAGCTGCGCGCCGCGGCGGACGCGGCATCCACGCACCGCCCCGTGCTCGTGCACTTGAAGCTCGAGACGGGACTCGGCCGCAACGGCATCGCGCCGGGGGAATGGCCGGGCGTGGTCGCCGAGGCGGTCCGGCTCGAGCGGGCGGGCGCGATCGTCGTCGAAGGCCTGTTCAGTCACTTCTCGAACACCTCCACCGAGGACGACGCGGCCGCGCTGCGCGCCTTCGAGGACGGCGTCGCCGCGGCGCGCGAGCTGGGGCTCGCCCCGCCCCTGCTGCACATCGCCGCCACGCAGGCCGCGCTGTCGATGCCGCAGGCGCGGTTCACCTGCGTCCGGCTCGGGGTGGGCATCTACGGCCTCTCACCCTTCGAGCACCGCGGACCCGAGACGCTGGGGCTGCGCCCGGCGATGACCCTGCGCGGCTCGGTTGCCGCCGTGCGCCGCGTGCCCGAGGGGCAGGGCGTCTCGTACGGCTACACCTACCGCACACGAGGCCCCGCCACCCTCGCGCTCGTGCCCCTCGGCTATGCCGACGGTGTGCCGCGGGCGGCGTCCGGGCGGGCGCACGTGAGCATCGGCGGCACGCGCTACCGCATCGCCGGGCGCGTGGCCATGGACCAGTTCGTCATCGACGTCGGCGACGATCCCGTCTGCGTCGGCGACGAGGTCGTGCTCTTCGGCGACGGGGCCCGGGGCGTCCCCACCGCGCAGGAATGGGCGCAGGCGGCCGACACGATCAACTACGAGATCGTCACCCGGATCGGGCCGCGCGTGCCGCGCAGCGAGGTCTCCTCGTGACCGGCTCGCTCGCGGCGCTCGAAGGCTCCCACGAGATCGCGACGTCAGATGCGATGCACGAGTTCGGCGTGCGCGTCGGCGGGATGCTGCGTGCCGGCGATCTGCTCGTGCTCACGGGGCCGCTCGGCGCGGGCAAGACCACCTTCACCCGCGGCATCGGCGAGGGTCTGCGGGTGCGCGGGCCCGTGCAGAGCCCCACGTTCGTGATCGCCCGGACGCATCCCTCGCTCGCGGGCGGCCCGCCGCTCGTGCACGTGGACGCCTACCGCCTGGGCTCCGGCCTCGAGCTCGACGACCTCGACATCGACGCCGAACGCTCGGTCGTGGTGGTCGAGTGGGGGCGCGGCATCGCCGAGTCGCTGGCCGAGCGCTGGTGGGACATTGAGATCGAGCGGCCCACCGGCGCGCGTGCGGACGCGGGCGATGGGCACCCGCACGATGTCAGCGAGGAGCGCGATGAACCGCGCCGCCTCACGATTCGCCGCGGCCACGGGGTCGGCGGGCTGGGTAGCCTAGAGCCATGATTCTTGCCATCGACACCTCGCTCGGCACGAGCGCCGCACTGGTCGATGGCCGCGGCCGGGTGCTCGGCGAAGCCTGGAGCGACGACCCGCTCGCGCACGCCGAGGTGATCGGCGGGCTGCTGCACGATGTGCTCGCCTCCGGTCCCGCACCGACGCACGTCGCGGCCGGGATGGGCCCCGGCCCCTTCACCGGCCTCCGGATCGGCATCACCGCCGCCCGCACCTTTGCCCAGGCGCGCGCGCTGGCGCTCGTACCGGTGGCCAGCCACGACGCGGTGGCCCTCGAACATCTGGCCGGCGCGCCGGGCCGCGTGAGCCTCGAGGCACCCGCCGCGGGCGCGGCCGAGGCATCCGCCCTGTTCGCGGTGGTCACCGATGCGCGTCGCCGCGAGTTCGCGTTCTCGGTCTACGACGGACTCGACGCCGATGGGCTCCCGCGCCGGATGGCCGGCCCCGCGCTCGCGCACCGCGACGAGATCGACGAACGTCTGCTGGCGCTGGGCGCCAGACGCGTGGATGCCACGGTCGTCTCTGCCGCCGCGCTCGGTGTGGTCGCGGCCCGCGCGGTCGCCGCCTCGCGCGTGATCGCCGGGGCCGAGCCGCTGTACCTGCGCGCCCCCGATGTCACCGTGCCTGCGGCGCCGAAGCGGGTGGGCGCATGAGCGCCGCGCCGGTCGCCGGGGCGCAAGAGGTGGGCGCGCCCGTCGTCTATACGCCTGCGACACCCGCGCACCTGGATGCGATCATGGCCCTCGAGACCGCATCCTTCGTGCAGGACGCCTGGTCGCGCGAGATGATGCACGACGAGCTCACGAGCATCCACAACGAATACTCCGTGGCGATGGTTGGCGCGCGGCTCGTCGGCTACGCGGGGCTGCGTGCGCCGGAGCGTGGCCGCGAGGCGGATGTGCAGACCATCGCCGTGGCCGAGGATGCCCGCGGGCGCGGCATCGGGCGGGCGCTGATGGAGCGCATGCTCGCGCAGGCGCGAGCGCGCGGCATGCGTGAGGTGTTTCTGGAGGTGCGCGCCGACAACCCGGTGGCGCAGGGCCTGTATCGCTCGCTCGGCTTCACGCAGCTCGGGGTGCGCGCGGGCTACTACCAGCCCGAGGGCATCGACGCGATCGTGATGCGAGCGGTGCTGGGCGGCGAACCCGCGGCGATGGGCGCGGGCACGGAGGGAGCGCGATGAACCGGACCGAACC
>JAGQTK010000191.1 GCA_020439065.1 Microthrixaceae bacterium | reverse complement strand
CGTGAGCGAGTCGGTCTCGTACGTGAACGCGCCGCTGCTCGCCGAGCAGCGCGGCATCGGCGTGCGCCTGATCGTCGACGGCAACTCGGAGGAGTACCGCAACGTGATCACGATTCGCGGCGCCCTCAGCGATGGCACGCAGCTCTCGGTCTCGGGCACCCTCACGGGAACCAAGCAGGTCGAGAAGCTCATCGGCATCAACGACTACGCCCTCGAGCTGCCGATCGAGAAGCAGCACATCGTGATGATGTACACCGACCGCCCGGGCATCGTCGCGGTCTACGGCCAGCGCTTCGGCGAGGCCGGGGTCAACATCGCCGGCATGCAGATCGCGCGCCGCGAGGCCGGGGGAGAGGCGCTCAGCGTGCTCACCGTCGACTCGCGCATCGACGACGAGCTGCTCGAGTCGGTTCGCGACGAGATTGACGCGTCGGTGTTCCGCCAGATCGAGATCACCGAGTCCTAGGCTCCGCCGGGCCCTCGGGCCCGCGCCCACGTGTCTGAATGGCGCGGCATGCTGTTGCGTGCCGCGCCATTCGCGTGCAACGCGGGATGCCTCGTGCCTGCGCCGCCCGCCGCCCGAGCGCCGCGGGGTGCGGTGGGTGCGGTGCGTGCGGCCTGCGCGGTGCGCGTCAGTCCTGCGCGGCGCGCTTCACGAGCGCGATCAGCGCGTCGAGCTCCAGGCCGCGCGGCACGGGCCCGGCCACGCCGCTGCCGTCGAGGGCCGCGTTGTAGTAGAGCCCGTCGCTCACCAGCAGCACCAGGTCGAGGGCGGTCGCGTCGCTCACGTGCGGCCGGATGAGGTCGGCCCACTGCTCACGGATGCGGCGAAGTGCCGCGTTTGCGGCGGCGCCACCGCCCTGCGCGAGCCGGGTTGCCGCGACGATCGCACGATCGACGGGCGTGCCTCCGGTGGTTGAGGAGCGCAGGAAGAACGCCACGGGGCCCTCGTCGGCGGTCGCGATCTCTTCGAGGTCGGCGCGCACGAGCGCGTCGAGCCGCGCGAGGAGGCCCGCTTCGAGCGCCTGCTTCGAGGCGAAGTGATAGAGCAGGCCGCCCTTGGAGACGCCGGCGGCCTTGGCCGTGGCATCCATCGTCGCGAAGCGTTCTCCCTTGTCGATGAGGATCGCCTCGAACGCGTCGAGCACATTCTCGCGTGCGACTGGGGGACGGCTCATGCGCTCCTCCTTCAGGTGTGGTCAGCAGCTGTCTGTTACTATACCGGCTGGACGGTTTTTATGCGGGGCGGATCCCCGCCATTGAGGAGTAAGACACATGTCGGCAACGACACTGACCGGGCTGCACACGAACGAGGGCCCGCGAGTCTCGTGGCGCGGCTGGTTGGCGCTTGCCGTGCTCATGCTGCCGGTGCTGCTGGTCTCGGTCGACAACACGGTGCTGAGCTTCGCGCTCCCGCAGATCGCGCTCGATCTCGAGCCCACGAGCGCGCAGCAGCTGTGGATCATCGACGCGTACCCGCTCGTGCTCGCGAGCCTGCTGGTGACCATGGGCACGCTCGGCGACCGCATCGGCCGGCGCAAGCTGCTGATGATCGGCTCGATCGGCTTCGCCGCCGTCTCGGTGCTCGCGGCGTTCGCCCCCACCGCGGAGCTGCTGATCGCCGCGCGCGCGGCCCTCGGCTTGTTCGGCGCCATGCTCATGCCCTCCACACTCTCGCTCCTGCGCACGATCTTCCTCGATCGCGAGCAGCGGCGCCTGGCGATCGCGATCTGGGCGACGGGATTCTCGGCGGGCGCCGCGCTCGGGCCCATCATTGGCGGGCTCCTGCTCGAGCACTTCTGGTGGGGCTCGGTCTTTCTGATAGCCGTGCCCGTGCTCGTGCCCCTGGTGATCTTCGTTCCACTGCTGGTGCGTGAGAGCCGCGACCCGCGGCCCGGCCGGATCGACCCCCTCAGCATCGTGCTGTCGATCGCGACGATGCTGCCGATCGTGGCCGGCATCAAGACACTCGCGGTCGAGGGGGTGGCGAGCCTCGGCATCCCCGCGATCCTCGTGGGCCTCGCGGCGGGCTGGCTGTTCGTGCGGCGCCAGCTGCACGCCGAGTCGCCGATGCTCGACATGCGTCTGTTCCGTCGGGGCTCGTTCAGCGGCGCGATCCTCGTCAACCTGCTGAGCGTGATCGGCCTCGTGGGGTTCCTGTACTTCGTGGCCCAGCATCTGCAACTCATCCTCGGCATGAGCCCGCTCGAGTCGGGCTTCGCCCTGCTGCCGGGTTTGCTCATGATGATCGTCGCGGGCCTCGGGATCGTGCCCATCGCGCGCCGCGTCTCACCGCGCGTGGTGGTGCCGGCCGCGCTCGTGTTCTCGGTGCTGGGCTACCTCCTCGTCGCCATTTCGTCACAGAGCGGTGGTCTCGCCACGCTGATCGCGGCCTTCATCGCGCTCGGCATCGGGATCGGCGCCGCCGAGACGGTCTCGAACGAGCTGGTGCTCTCGAGCGCGCCCGCCGCGAAGGCGGGGGCCGCGTCGGCGGTTTCCGAGACGGCGTACGAGCTCGGCGCCGTGCTCGGCACGACCCTGCTCGGCGGCATCCTGACTGCGTTCTACCGCGCGAATCTGGTGATTCCGCTCGGCATTCCCGCCGAGGCTGCCGCCCACGCGCGCGAGACGCTCGGCGGTGCGGTGGCGGTTGCCGAGACGCTCGACCCGACCCTCGGCGAGCAGCTGATGCAGGCCGCCGCGCACGCGTTCGACGGTGGTGTGGTGATCACGTCCCTGATCGGCGCAGGACTCATGATTACTGCCGCGGTCATCGCCGCCGTTAGTCTGAGAGGCACCCGCAACAGCGCCTAAGGAGCCCCATGACCCGCAGCATTCGTCTCGCCCTCATTCCCGGTGACGGCATTGGTCCCGAGGTCGTCACCGAGGCCGAGAAGGTTCTGGATGCCGCGACCGCCGGCAGCGACATCCACTTCGAGAAGACGCGGTTCGAGCTGGGGGCCGCACGCTACCTCGCGACGGGCGACACGCTCAGCGACGCCGACCTCGAGGCCATCAAGGGCCAGGATGCGATCCTGCTCGGCGCCGTCGGCGGCGTGCCCGGTGACCCGCGCCTGCGCGACGCGAACATCGAGCGCGGCCTGCTGCTGAAGCTGCGCTTCGAGCTCGACCACTTCGTGAACCTGCGCCCGTCGAAGGTGTACAGCTCGGTGGGCAGCCCGCTCGCCAACCCCGGGGCGGTCGATTTCATCGTCGTGCGCGAGGGCACCGAGGGCCCGTACGTGGGCAACGGCGGCGTGATTCGCCGCGGCACCCCGCACGAGGTCGCCAACGAGGTGTCGGTGAACACCGCGTTCGGTGTGGAGCGGGTGGTGCGCTACGCATTCGCGGAGGCCGAGCGCCGCAACAAGAAGCTCACCTGGGTGCACAAGACCAACGTGCTCGTGTTTGCGGGCGCGATCTGGCAGCGCATCGTCGGCGAGGTCGCCGCCGAGCACCCGGACGTCGCCGTCGACTACATGCACGTCGACGCCGCCACGATTCACATGGTCGCCAACCCCGAGCGCTTCGACGTCATCGTCACCGACAACCTCTTCGGTGACATCCTCACCGACCTGGCCGGCGCGATCACCGGCGGCATCGGGCCCGCCGCGTCTGGCAAC
>JAGQTK010000190.1 GCA_020439065.1 Microthrixaceae bacterium | reverse complement strand
ATCAGGTCAGGCTGTCCGTCTTCGCCCTTGACCACCAGGTGGTCGTCCCAGACCTTTTCGGCCAGGGTACGGGGGCGCGCAGCATCCTGCGTCAAGACATCATCATGTGTGCTCATAGCCAGTTTCTCCATTGAGTCGAAGTTCGGCCCGCGACAGACTCCGCGACGAGGGAGGCTCAGAAACTAAGACTCGTCGCGGCCGCTAAGGAGAAGGCGGGAGAACTGCATGCCCCAAGAATACCACCGGGCTTGCTGGGCACCGGCCGGGTGACGCTTATTCGCCCGGCTCGGATGTGCCCGCGCCGCCGGCGCCGGCCGCTGCCAGCTTGTCGCGACGAGCGGCGATGAGGCTCGCGACGGTGGCGACCACCATCGAGGCGACGATGACGAACAACGACGCCCACGTCGAGATCTCGGGAGCCCACTCGATCGGCTTGCCCCCGTTGACGAACGGCAGCTCGTTCACGTGCATCGCGTGGAAGACGAGCTTCACACCGATGAACGCGAGGATGAAGGCAATGCCGTAGTGCAGGTAGCGGAGGCGATCGAGCAGGTCGCCCAGCAGGAAGTACAGCTGGCGCAGACCCATCAGGGCGAAGATGTTGGCGGTGAACACGATGAACGGGCTCTGCGTGATCCCGAAGATCGCCGGGATCGAGTCGACGGCGAACAGCAGGTCGGTCACGCCGATCGCCACGAACACGATGAGCATAGGGGTGAAGAACTTCTTGCCGTCGATGACCGTGCGCACCTTCGAACCGTCGTAGTCATTGCTGATCGGCACCATGCGCCGCAACATCCGCACGATGAAGTTCTCGCGTTTGATCTCGTCGTCATGCTCGCCGCCGGGGAACGCCTGACGGATCGCCGTCCACACGAGGAACGCGCCGAAGATGTAGAAG
The DNA here is from genome assembly GCA_020439065.1 of Microthrixaceae bacterium. Taxonomy (GTDB): domain Bacteria; phylum Actinomycetota; class Actinomycetes; order Actinomycetales; family Microbacteriaceae; genus Microbacterium. Next base: position 2,733 of record JAGQTK010000190.1, on the reverse strand, counting down.
ATCGGGCTGAAGTTCTCGATCACGGCGGCGCCGACGAGGATGAATGCGCCGCGCAGCACGAGCGCGATGATGATGCCCACCATCAGCACCTCCTGCTGGTAGCGACGCGGAACCGCGAACTGCGTCATGATCAGCACGAAGACGAAGAGGTTGTCGATCGACAGACTGTATTCCGTCAGCCAGCCGGCGATGAACTGCCCGGCGTACTCACCGCCGGCGAAGACCCACATCAGCCCGGCGAAGATCAGCGCGAGCACGACGTAGAACACCACCCACAGCGTCGACTCCTTGGTCGAGGGGATGTGCGGTCGCTTCAGGATCAACAGCAGGTCGGCGGCGAGAATCAGCACCAGCACGACGAGCGAGCCGATTTCGAACCAAAGGGGCAATACGAGGTCCATCAGGGCCTTTCGAGAGTGGTCGACAATGTGTCGAAAGTCTCTCCCCCGCGGCGATCACGCACGAGACGCGTGATGTGGCGGTGCGCGCCCGGGGTGCAACACCGGCTCCCGTGATGACGGACGCGCAAGAACGGGATACTCCCTCTCGCGGGAACGAGTCTAACCCCTCACTGCGTGCACGCGCTCCATGGATGCCGCACCCGGCGCGTCACGAACACCGCAGCGGGGCGGCACGAACACGACAGTCAGCCGGTCAGGAAGGCCGCGGGAACGGCAGCTGGCGCTCGTGATCCCATTCCTCTTCCCACGCCATCTGCCGAAACAGGCCGTTCAGCAGCAGCGCGGTGAAGCCCCAGACCAGGTGCTCGCTGCCGCTGTGCCGGACGTGGAACCCGGGCCCGCGCCATTCGTGCCCGTCGCGCCGCATCACCGTCACGCCCCGGTTCGCGGGGTTGAGCAGATCGGCCACGGGTGCACGGAACACCGCGGCGGACTCGGCCGCGTCGACGGCGCGCACCGAGGAGGGACGCTGCCACCAGGCGAGCACGGGTGTGACCAGGTGCTGCGAGACCGACAGCGGCACAGGCGGGAGTGCACCCAGCACTTCGACGCCGGCGGGGTCAAGGCCGGTCTCCTCCTGCGCTTCGCGAAGGGCGGCGCCGATCGGGCCGTCGTCGTCGGGGTCGATCCGCCCTCCGGGGAAGGCGATCTGCCCCGGGTGGGAGCGCAGGGTCGTGGCGCGGGCCAGCAGCAGCACATCGAGGTCGCGGGTCACGGCCGGCGCCTGCGCCGCGTGTTCGCTCGGGATGCCATCGAGCTCGCCGAAGAGGATCAGTACCGCAGCGGAGCGAGCCCCCGGGTCTGCCTCCTCAGGGCCGAGCGTGCTCGGCCGCGCCGACATCCACGTGTTCGGATCGGTCTTCGCGGCGGCGGCGAGCGCACCGAGCTGTGTCCGCGCGTTCTGCGCGAGAAGATGAGCAGACATGACTGCCAGGCTACGCGGCCCGGCGCGCGCCGGCGCCTCTATGTCGACGTGTGGCGCACCTTCGCCACCTTGGCCGGCGGCAACGCGCGCACGCCATGCGCGGCCGCACCGCCCGCCGTCACTCCCCCGTGCGGCGCCCTCGGCCCGTTCGCGAGAGGATGCCGGCCAGCACCGAGTACAGCAGCGGGATCCCGGAGACGATCATGAGCGCGGCGCCCCACGCCTCGCTCTCGACCCGCAGGAGGATACCGCCGACGAAGAACGCCGCGAAGATCACCGATCCGGCCACGCGCCGTGCTGCGCGCTCGAGCCGGTCGAGGCGCTGATCGAGGCGCGGCGTCTTCACCTCGATATGCCCGTCTTCGATGAAGTCGACCAGTTCGTTCACGCGACGTGGCAGCCGGGCGATGCTCCCGAGCTCGGACGCCGAGCGCTGCACGAGGTCCTGCACGAGGTTGCCACGCTCCTCGCGGATCAGGCGCGAGGCATACGGCTCGATGGCGTCCCAGATGTTGAAGGCCGGATCGAGCGCGCTGCACATGCCCGAGGTCAGCGACATCGCGCGGATGATCAGCAGGAAGTTCTCCGGCAGCTGGAACGGCATCTCTCGCACCACGTCACCGAACTCATGCCCGAACGCCACGAACTCGCGCTGATCCACCCTCGCCAGCTCGGCAAACCCCATCCCCCCGAAGCGGGCGAACAGCGCGGTCAGCGCGCGTTCGAGCTCGGCACCGTTTGCCGATGGGAGCAGCACGCCGAGCTCGCTGATGCTCGCGACCATGCCCTTTCCGTCGCGGGCCGCCGCGGCGATCATCAGGCGGCGCAGACCATGCCGCAGCGCGTCGGGCGCCTCGCCCATCATGCCGAAGTCGATGAAGGTGAGCCGCCACGGCGGGGCCGAGGCATCCGCCGCACCTGCGACGCGCGGCGTCACGAAGATGTTGCCCGGATGCGGGTCGGCGTGGAAGAAGCCGTGCTCGAACAGCTGGTCGAACATGACCGCGGCGAACGCGTCGGCGACCTCGCGCGGGCTGATACCCGCCGCCCTGAGCCCGTCGATGTCGTTGATCTTGATCGCGGTGACGTCTTCGAGGGTCAACACGCGGCGGGTCGTGCGCTCCCACACCACGCGCGGCACACGCACACGTGCCTCGCGTGCGAAGTTCTCGGCGAAGCGATCGGCATTGGATGCCTCGTGCAGGTAATCGATCTCTTCCATGCTGGTGCGCGAGAACTCTTCGACGAGCGCGTGCGCGTCGACCCGGCGCGCGACCACGCGCACGCGACTGAGCCAGCCTGCCACCTTGCGCAGGGCGCGCATGTCGACGTCGATCACGCGGTCGA
>JAGQTK010000018.1 GCA_020439065.1 Microthrixaceae bacterium | reverse complement strand
CTCGGCGGGACCGCGCCGGAGAGCTGGACCGCGCTGCTCGCCGGAGAGTCGGGCGCGCGCACCCTCGAGCACGACTGGGTGGCCGAGTACGAGCTGCCCGTGACCTTCGCCGCCGAGGCGAAGGTGCGCCCCGACACCGTGCTGGAGCGGCCCGTCGCCAAGCGGCTCGACCCGTCGTCGCAGCTCGCGCTCGTCGCCGCCATGGAGGCGTGGGCGGATGCCGGATCGCCCGAGGTCGCGCCCGAGCGTCTCGGCGTCGACTTCGCGACCGGCATCGGCGGTGTCTGGACGCTGCTCGACGCCTGGGACACGCTGCGCGAGAAGGGCCCGCGCCGGGTCCTCCCGATGACCGTGCCGATGCTCATGCCCAATGCGGCGGCCGGCAACCTCTCCCTGCACTTCGGCGCCCGCGCCTACGCCCGCACCGTCGCGAGCGCCTGCGCGTCGAGCACCGAGTCGCTCGTCAACGCCTACGAGCACCTGCAGGCGGGCCTCGCCGACGTGGTGATCGCGGGCGGCGCCGAGTCGGCCATCCACCCGATCACGATCGCGTCGTTCGCGTCGATGCAGGCGCTGTCGCGTCGCAACGACTCCCCCGAGACCGCCTCGCGGCCGGGCAGCATCGACCGCGACGGCTTCGTGATGGGCGAAGGCGCGGCCGCGCTGATCCTCGAGACCGAGGAGCACGCGAAGGCGCGCGGCGCCACGATCTACGCCGAGATCGCCGGCGGCGGCGTCACCGCCGACTCGTACCACATCACCGCGAACGACCCCGAGGGCGCCGGCGCCGCACGCGCGGTGCTGCTCGCCCTCGACGCGGCCGGCGCCACGGCCGACGAGGTCACCCACGTCAACGCGCACGCCACGTCGACGCCGGTCGGCGACCCCAACGAGTACGTCGCGCTGAAGGCCGTCATGGGCGACCGGATCGACGAGGTGCCGGTGTCGGCCACCAAGGCGTCGACCGGTCACCTGCTCGGCGGCACCGGGGCGCTGGAGGCGGTGTTCACGGTGCTCGCCGTGCGCGACCGCGTGGCCCCGCCGACGATCAACCTCACCGAGCAGGACCCGGCCGTGCCGTTCCGCATCTCGGGCGAGGCCCAGCCGCTCGGCGACGGGGCCCAGTTCGCGATCAGCAACTCGTTCGGCTTCGGCGGCCACAACGCCGTCGCCGCGTTCGCCTCGATCTGATCGGGCACGCGCGACCCGCAAGACTCGCGACAGCATAAATGCCTCCGGCCTTCACGGCCGGAGGCATTTATCGCATCAGACGCGGACTACGTGATCCCGGCGCCGGGGCCTTCGCCTGCCGACTTCCGGTAGTGACGCCGATCCAGTCTGAGTCTGTGGGCGGCGCGGCATGCACGCACGCTCCCTCTTGCCTACCCCACTTTGTGGAGCCAGACAATGGCCGAGTCGTCGCCGGCGTTGCGGAACGGCTCGAGTTCGTCGTCCCACGCCGCGCCGAGCACGAGGCCCATCTCTCGCTCGAGTGCGCGGAAATCCCCCGCTGCGAGCTCCATCGCGGAGCGCAGCCGATCCTCGCCGATCACCAGATTGCCGAGCGTGTCGGTCTGCGCGTAGTGGATGCCGAGATCCGGGGTATGCATCCAGCGCCCGCCATCGCTGCGTGGCGTCGGGTCCTCGGTGATCTCGAAGCGCAGGTGCTCCCAGCCGCGCATCGCGGTTGCCAACGCGGCGCCGGTGCCCGCAGGTCCCTCCCAGAAGAAGTCGGCGCGGCGACTGCCCGGGAGAACGGGCTGTTCGATCCACTCGAAATTGACCGCCCGACCGAGCGCGCGACCGGCCGCCCACTCGAGGTGGGGGCACAACGCACGCGGCGCCGAGTGAACATAAATCACTCCGCGCGCTTGTGGTGTCGCCATGATGTCTCCGTTCGTCGGTGTCTCGATGCTCAGGTGCGTCTTCCCCTACGACCTGTGCGGCGACACCGACGCCCTCTCGGGCGGCGACATGCGTGTGCAGTTGTGCAATCGCGACCATTATCCCCCACGCCCGCGCGCAATCGCAATCGCACCGGCGCGCGTGTCGCGGCCTATCGCGGCGCCGGGCCGCGTACCTCGGTCTCAGGCTCGCCGGCCGCCTGCAGCGGCTCTCGGGCTGTTTTGGCCCAACCTCGCCGCCCGACAAGATGTCGGCCGAGCCCGCGCAACAGCGCGGGGAACACGAGCCACGAGTACGCGGTGTACGGGATCACGACCAGCAGCGCATAGCCGAACTCTCTCCAGCCATTGCCGCGCAGCAGCAGCGTAACCATGCCCGGTCCGAATCCGATGCACAGAAACAGGATCGTGAACAGGAGCGTGCTGGGGACGAGCGGGATGTCGTATACAAACGCCAAGATCAGCGTCGCCACGAGCGCGAGCCCCGTCAGCAGCTGCAGCACCGGTGTGAGCAGGTAGAAGACCGCGTCGACTCTGGCGATGAAGCGGGCATCGATCCGGCCGCTGCCGGGGAGAAGATCCAGCGCCTGCCAGGCGCCCTGCGCCCAGCGGGTGCGCTGGCGCAGGAGGCGCCGGAGGCTATTGAGTCCCTGCTGGTTCACGACCGCGAGGTTCTCCTGCGAACCGCGCCAGCCGGCCTGGATCAGTCGCACCCCGAGGTCCTGGTCCTCGGTCAAGCGGTCTCGCCAGGGCCCCTCCGCCTCGGTCACCGAGGCGAGCGCACTGAGCCTGTTGAACTGCCCGTTGCCACCCATGTTGGCGGTGCCCCAGCTGGCGCGACCGGCCTGGAACACGTACGCGAATGCGCTGAATTCCACGTCCTGCGCCCACGTGAGGTAGCCGCGGCGATTGTAGATGCGCACCCGCAGCTGCACACCGCCCATACGTTCATCGGCAAAGTGCCAGGCGACCCGCGCCGGCGCGTCGGCATCGATCCGCCCGTCGGCATCGACGACCCCGAGGATGACGCGGTCCGGGCTGAACCCCGCATAGCGCTCCTGGCGCAGAATGTCGGTCCGTACGTGGGCAAACGCCTGATTCAGCGCTGCCGCCTTGCCGAGTCGGGCCTGCGGTGCCACACGGGTGAGCACATGCAGATCGTCGGAGGCGATCCCCGCGAGCACCTCACCGGTTGCATCCTCCGAGCCGTCATTGATCACGAGGATGACCCGGTTGGTGCACTCGGTGTGAAGCAGCCGGGAGACGCTGTCGGCGATCGTCACTTCTTCGTTCAGCGCGGGTACCAGGAACACCCACAGAAAATCGCGCTCGCCCACCTCCTCACCGGCTCGCTCCCGCCTGCGCGCGCGCCGGTGCCGTGACGATGCGGCTACCAGCACGGCGAGCGAGATCAGGGTCGAGCTCGCGATGCCCAGCACCGTCAGAAAGAGGATCTGCAACACGAGCGGCGTGCCGGCGAAACGCTCGAAAGCTTGCCCGAGCCAGTCACTCGGCACTGCTGTACTCCCCCATCAGCTCGCTCGAACGGCGCATCGACAGCTCGCGACGCACGTCGACCGGGTCCTCGAGGTATCCGGCGGCACGAAGAATCAGCGACCGCTCCAGGCCGCTCGCGTACGGCATCGGCGCGGGCGTGCCAAACGCGATGTGTTCGCTGGCCTGGACGATCCGCGCCGCGGCGTGACCGTCGCCGTACGGATTCGCGCGCGAGCTGCGGCGCGCATACTCCGCCTCGTCATCGAGCAGCCGCGCGACCGCCGTCACGATCGCATCGACCTGCGTGCCCACAAGCTCCACAGTGCCGGCATCCACGCCCTCCTGTCGTTCCGTGGTGTCGCGCAGCACGATGACGGGAGTGCCGAGGGTGGGTGCTTCCTCCTGAATGCCACCGGAGTCGGTGATGGCGATGTGGGCCCGTCCCAGCAGCCGCGCGAAGGATGCGTAGCGCAGTGGCTGCACCAGCGTCACGTTCGCGATGTGCTCCAGTCGGCGCCGCAACACGTCGGCGACGGCAGGATTGGGGTGCAGGGAGACGACAAAGCGGTCACGCGGGTATCGTGCCGCGAGCTCGGCCACAGCGTCCGCGATCCGGGCGATGCCGCGACCCCAGTTCTCGCGCCGGTGCGCGGTCACGACGATCACTCGCGTGTCGTCGTCGCCCTCGAGGTCGGCCAGTTCGGGGGCACCATACGTCGTGCTGTGTTCGGCGGCGAAGGTGAGCGCGTCGATGGCGGTGTTGCCGGTGACGAGGATCTTGCCGAGGTCGACGCCCTCGCGCATGAGGTTGGCCGCATTGCGCGGCGTCGGGGCGAAGTGTGCGGCGGCGATGCGTGAGATGAGCTGCCGGTTGAGCTCCTCAGGAAACGGTGAGAGCGTATCGGAGGTGCGCAGTCCGGCCTCGACGTGGGCGACGGGAATGCGCAAGTGGAACGACGCGAGCGCGGCCGCCGCGGCGCTCGAGGTGTCGCCGTGCACCAAGGTCGCAACCGGAAACCCGTCGAATCCGGGTCCGACTCCGGGGCCCGGATTCTCACCGAACGTGCCGTTGACGTACTCCTGGAATCCGCGCATCACCGCCGCGAACAAGCCGTTGAGCGTGCGTTCGTCGTCGCGAACGGTCAGGGTGACATCCGGTGCGAGCTCGGCGAACGCGAGCACTTCTTCAACCAGCTGGGGGTGTTGCCCCGTCGATATGATGATCGGCCGCACGCGCGTGCTCTCGCGGAACGCGCGGATGACCGGCAGCATTTTGATCGCTTCCGGGCGTGTGCCGATGACCAGGAGGATGGGGGTGCCGTGCTGTGGGTCGCGCATGCGGCCATACTATGGGCCGCAGTGCCCTCGCTTTGCGGGAAAAAACCCAGATTACACCGACCCCGCTTTGGCGGGCATCGAGTGGGGCGTATGGGGCTTGAACCCATGACCGACGGATTATGAGTCCGCTGCTCTGACCGGCTGAGCTAACGCCCCGATCACTCGATTCTATTGGGCTCCCGCCGCCCCGAATTGCACACCCGAGAACCGCAGCGTGACGATCTGGAAGGGTCGCAGCTGCAGCTCGGCGGCGTGCGCACGGCCGGGCGCGTCGCCCGGATCACCGGTGCCGTCGTTCTCACCGACCGCCACCCCCAACCCGTCGCTGGGCGCCACCTCCTCATGCAGATCGGTCTGGGTCACCGTGGTCCACGAGAATGCCGTCGTGACCCGCACCCGCGCCCGGGCCCCATGCGACTCGTACAGCCGGACGATCACATCGCCGCGGCCATCCTGCGAGAGTTTGACGGCTTCGACGAGGATCCCTGGATGCCCCGTCTCGACGAACGGCGCGAGCTCGGCGCGGGCGACCCGGGTGAGCGCGCGCAGCGGGAGCTGCAGGCGATAGCCGAGCTCGATCGCCTGGGCGATGCCCGCCCCGGGCGCGAGAAGAAAACCGAAGCGATGCACGCCGCGATCTGCCGCCGGATCAGGGAACGCGGGGGCGCGCGCCAGGGTCACGCCGATCGTCACGCTGCTCTCCAGCGCGACCCCATCCCCCGCGGCCTCCCGCACATCGCGTCGGATCCCCGCTCCGTATGTCCATGCGTTTGCGAGCGCAACCCCGTAGTCGGGCTCCCCCACGTGCACCCAGCGCTGCGCGCTCGTCTCGAACCGCGCCGCATCCCACGAGGTATTGCGATGGATGCTTCGGCGCACATGCCCGAACTGCACCTCGGCGCTCGCCTCCGCCGTGTGCAACGCCAGCGGCAGCTCCCACTTCAGAAGCTTCTCGTGTTCGCGCCAGTCGACTTCGATGCTGACCTCGATCGCGCGCGCGTGCGGGTCGATCCCGTATCGGGCGACGACGGTGGAGGCCCCGAGCCGCCGTGTGACGGTCACCGCCGGGGCCCCGGCATCCACGTCGATGCGCGCCATCTCGGATGCCGTGTCGACGGGGTGCGAGGTGACCCGGGCGTCGAGGTCCCAGGCATCCCACCGCGTCGGCACGTCACGAAACAGCCGGAACCGCCCCAGCGTCTGACCGCGGGGCACGAGCTCGCGCTCGGCGCGCTCGTCGACAAGCGAGACGATCTCGCCGCGCGCGTCGAAGCGCAGGGTCAGGCCGTGGGCGCGGAGCACGGCGCCGTCGCCGCCCGCGCTGTGCTCGGCGCTCCCACGGTGCGCGGCCTCCGCCGCAGCCGAGGCACCCACCGGGGCCACGCTCATCGGCCCGAGGCCAAGCGACGCCCCCGGCGGCGCGGCATCTCGTACGCGCACGGGCACCGGCGCCGAGTTCACGAGGGCGTCGAGGGTGCCGGTGCCGAGCACGAGCCGAAGCGCCGCGCCGATGAGCGCCTCGAAGCGCGCGTGCACCGCCTCGTAGCGGGCGCGTGCCTCGGCGTGCACCCAGGCGATGGAGGTGCCCGGGAGGATGTCGTGAAACTGCAGCAACAGCACCTCGTGCCACAGCGCACGCAGTGCATCGGCCGGATACGCGGCCCCGGCTCGCACCGTCGCGACCGTGCACCACAGCTCGGCCTCGCGCGCCAGCGCCTCGGCGCGGCGATTGCCGCGCTTCATGGCGATCTGGGTGGTCGAGACCCCGCGATGGGCCTCGAGGTAGAGCTCCCCCACCCACACCGGTGGCTCATCGAGTTCGTGCCGTGCGTGCGCGAAGAACGTCGCGGGGCTCGACAGCCGCACCGGGGGCGCGCCCTCGAGATCGCCGAAGCGGTGCGCCGCCGCGAGCATCTCGCGCGTCGGTCCGCCGCCGCCGTCGCCCCAGCCGAATGGGAGCAGCGAGGTCGTCGCGTTCCCGGCCTCCGTGAGCTGGCGCTCGGCGCGCAGCAGCTCCTCGGCCGACACCCGCGCGTTGTACGTGTCGGCGGGCGGGAAGTGCGTGAAGATCCGCGTGCCGTCGATGCCCTCCCAGAGAAACGAATGGTGCGGGAAACGGTTGGTGTCGTTCCACGAGAGCTTTTGCGTGAGGAACGCGTTCGCGCCGGCGGCGCGCGCGATCTGCGGAAGCGCCGCGCTGTACCCGAACGAGTCCGGCACCCACACCTCGCGGGGATGCACGCCGAACTCCTCCACGAAGAACCGGGTCCCCTCGACGAACTGCCGCACGAGCGACTCACCGCCCGGCAGATTCGAGTCGGGCTCGACCCATTGCCCGCCCACCGGCACGAATCGGCCCTCCGCGACCCGGGCGCGCACCCGCTCGAACAGGTCCGGGTGATCGGCCTTCAGCCACGCGTAGTGCTGCGCCGAGCTCGCTGCAAACACGAAGCGCTCGTCTTCCTCCATCAGTTGGAGCACATTCGCGAACGTCCGCGCCACCTTGCGCCGGGTCTCCCGCAGCGGCCAGAGCCACGCGCTGTCGATGTGCGCGTGCCCCACCGCATGCACGGTGTGGGCACTCGGTGCGGCGGGGGCATCCAGCACCGCACGCAGCTGGGCGCGGGCCGCGGCGGCGGATGCCTCGGGCGCCTCGGTGTCGATCGCGTCGAGCGCACGCGAGAGCGCCGCCATGATGCGGGCGCGGCGCGGGGATGCCGGATCCAGCTGTTCGCCCAGTTCGGCAAGCACCGTCAGGTCTTGCATGAGTTCCCAGAGCTCGAGCTCGCGCACCGCGGTGAAGATGGCGCCCAGCCGATACTGCGGCGCGTCACCCGCCGTCGCGCGGTCACCGAGCGGCGTCGGTGTGAACCGAAACTGCTGCGCGATGTCGGGATTCGCCGCGGCCTCGAGCCAGATCACCACCTCGCTGCCTGCAGCGTCGTGCCCGGAAGCCCCCGGCCCCGGCAGTGGGAGCGGCAGCACCCGGTTGAGCGGCTCGATCCCGCCGAGGACCCGGCCCGCCTCGTCATACGCGAGCGCCTCGCACTGGAATCCGGGCACCGCCTCGGTGAACCCCAGGTCGACGACGAGCACGGTGGCAGCGGGGGCCTCGCCATCGCGATCCTGCTGCGGGCGATCGACCGCCACGCGGAACCAGGTCGTGCCCCACGGCGGCCCCCACGCCTCGCCCGGCTCGATGCCGACGAACCGTTGCGCGATCGCCTCGGCGAAGGGGATCGGCTCCCCCGGCGTCGTCCACGCCGACACCCGGGCCGGCCGCACATCGCGATACAGGCGCGGGCGCAGCCGATCGCGAAGATACCGCCGCGTGCGCTCCAGCGTGCGCTCGTGCGTCTCCTCCATCGCAGACCTCCTGTGTTCGTGTGGTCGCACCTCCGGTCGGGCAGCGGTGCCTACTTCTCCGCGCCGGCGACCATCCCTTTGATGAAATACCGCTGCAGCACCAGGTAGGCAACAAGCATCGGCACGACCGAGAGCAGCGCGGCGGCAGCGGCCGCGCCGAGGTTGCTGCCCTGACTGGCGAAGAACGTGGCAATCGTGGGGGCCGTCGTGCGCACATCGGGGCTGCGCAGGATGAACACGCTCAGCGCATACTCGTTCCACACCGACACGCTGGTGAGGATGATGACGGTCGCCGTCACCGGCTTGAGCATGGGGAACACGACCCGAAACAGCGTGGTCAGCAGGCCCGCGCCATCCATCACCGCCGCCTCTTCGATCGAGATCGGCAGCCCCCGCATGAACGAGGCGTACAGGAACACGGCAAGCGGCAGCTGGGTCGCGACCATCAGCGCCGTCGCACCCCAATAGGTGTTGATCCCACCCAGCTGCACCATCAGCGTGTACACCGGCACCAGAATGCTCAGCGGCGGGATCATGATCAGGCCGATGATCGCCGCGAACACGATGCGGTTGCCGAGGGTGTCGCGCCGGGCGAGCGGGTACGCGGCCAGCGCCCCGAGGAGGCAGATCAGGACGGTGCTGGCCACCGTGATGATGGCGCTGCTGCCGATCGCGCGCAGAATGTTGCCGTCTTCGATCGCGATGCGAAAGTTTTCGAGGTAGATCCCGGAGGTCGGAAACACCCACTGCGAGCTCAGGTCGGTGCGCGGCTTCAGCGAGGTGGTGAGCGCCACATAGAACGGCAGCAGTTGCACAAGCACGGCGAGCGCGAGCCCGAAGCCCGCCGCGATCGCCCAGAACCGCCGCATCACAGCTCCAGTCGCCGGCGATTGAACCACGTGTTGAGGCCGAGCGTGAATACCGCGATGATCAGAAACAGCACAATCCCGACCGCCGACGCGTATCCCGCGCTCTGGTTGTCGAAGTAGAAGCGGCTGATCAGCGTCGACATCGACTCGGTCGAGTACCCGGGGCCCCCGGCCGTCATCACGCGGATCACGTCGAACAACTTCAACCCGCCGATGAGATTGAGCACGATGCTGGTCGCGAACGCGGGCTGCAGCAGCGGCACGGTGATTCCCACGAACCGCTGCCACGCACCGGCACCATCGACGCGGGATGCCTCGTAGTACACGGTCGGGATCGACTGCAGGCCGGCGAGGTAGATCACCATGGAGATGCCGACGAACTGCAGGGAGTTCACGATCACGATGATGGCGATCGCGCTGCCCGCGTCGCTCAGCCAGGCGACCCGCTCGCCGCCCAGCGCGACGACGACGTCGTTCAGGCCGCCGTAGTTGTACGCGAAGAACAGATAATACATCGTGCCCATCACCACCGGCGAGACCAGCACCGGCAGGTAGATGATCGCGCGCGCGATGTTTCGCCCGCGGATGGCGCGATCCAGCGCCAGCGCGAGCGCCAGCCCGATGATCTGCTGCAGCACCGTGCTGCCGATGCCGTAGATGAACGTGTTGCCGAGCGCCGTGCCGACGATCGGGTCTCCCAGCATCCGCACGTAGTTGTCGACCCCGATGAAGCTGCGACCGGCGCTGTACCCGTTCCAATTGGTGAGCGAGAGGATGAATCCGTTCACGAGCGGGTACACGGTGAATACCGCGAAGAGCGCGAGCGCCGGCACATACAGCCAGTTCGCGCGACGGCGGGCGAACACGAGAGCCCCAACTGCTCGCGTTCGCCCGCCCCGTGTTGCGGTCAAAGGATCAATGCTCACGAAGAGCTCTCCCCACCGCGGGATCGCACACCAAGCCCCAACTCAGGCGTGCGTTCCCGGCTCATTCCTGCCCGAACAACGCATTGAACTGCTGTTCCATCTGCGATGTGGCCGCTGGCACGTCGGATTGTCCGGTGATCACCGCTGCAGTCGTTGTCACCATGGTGTCCCACATGCCGTTCGGGAGGTAGACGCGATCGAAATAGGGCTCGAGCCGGAAGTTGCCGTCCGCGACAAACTCGTCATAGCTGTCTTGGAGCGCGCCCAGGTCACTGGTTGCATTCGTCAATCCGGGGATGCCGCCGATCGCGCCAGCAAGGGTGCCGATGTGACTCGGCTCGGCGAGGCAGTCGATGTAGGCGAGTGCCGCGTCCTTGTTCTTGCTGGTCTTTGAAACCCCATACGCCGTGCCTTCGCCGCCGATCAGGTACGGATCGGTCACAAAGCCCGGGATGGGGAAGTAGCCGAGTTGCGCGTCGGGGTTGAAGCCGAGCGCACTGGCCACGAGATAGTTCTGCACGAAGATGAAGCCGGTATCGCCCGAGCCGAGCGCGCGCGCCAGATCATCCATCGTGGCGGAGGTGAAGTCTGCGTTGAAGTAGCCCGCCTTCGCCCATGTCTCGATCTCGCCAAGCAGCGCCGCGTAGCCGTCTGTTGCAAACGTCCCGGCGCGCAGCGTCTCGAGCTCTTCCGGCGTGTACGCCCCCGACGCACCGAAATCGGCCACGTTGCCGGCGAACCAGCTGTCTTTCGACGACGCCGAGATGGGCGTGACGCCGGCCGCCTTGAGCGTTGCGGCGGCATCGCCGAACGCCTCCCAGGTGGTGAGGGTCTTCACGTCGATACCAGCGTCTTCGAGCACGGTCTTGTTGTACACGATGCCCGCGACATCGGTGTTGATCGGCAGCGCGAAGAACTGGCCCGCGTCGTTCATCATCGCCGCGTCGAGCGCCGGGTTGAAGTTCTTCGCCCAGGGCTGCGTGTCGAGCGGCTCAAGGAACTCGCTGTATCGCAGGAGCGACCAGCCGTGTGTCGACCAGATGTCGGGCACGTCACCGCTGGCGAGCCGCACCTTCATATCGGCTTCATACGTATTCGTCATCGGCACGAGCGCAACGTCCACGCCGTCTGGCGCACAGGCCTTGGTGATCGTGGTGAGCACCTTCAGCGTCGGGTCGTCGGTGCCGAGCCCGGTCTGAAACTCGATCTTCACGTCGCCACCCGGTGACGCCCCCGCATCACCGCCGCCCGCCGGGGCACAGCCCGCCATCGTGACAACGGCCACGCCCACACCAAGAGCTGCATAGGTACGCCATGGAAACTTCATCGTTGTCCTCGCTTTCACCGACCCGCTCGTGCACCTGCCCGAATCCACGCCCCCAAAGCGCACCTGAGAATCTACCCGCGTAACTGCCGTTCGCGCAAGTGCTCTTCGTGAGCCGCAAAATCAACCCTTCCCCTACGGCGGGGCAGACTTGACGCGCGTAAATATTGGCTTCAGACTGAATACTGATTGCGGCCGAGCAGGTCCGCACGGGAGGAACGCATGACCTTTACCCTCGGGATTGTCGGGGCCGGGCAGTTCGGCGGGCAATTCGCCGAACTGTTCAACAGTCATCCAGCCATCTCGCGCGTGTTCGTCACCGACCTCGTCGCCACCCGCGCGAGCGATCTGGCGCGATCCGCGAACCTCTCAGGCATCCATGACTCGTTCGAGACGATGCTCGCCGATCCCCAGATCGATGCGGTCGCCATCTTCACGCAGCGCTGGAGTCACGGCCCGCTCGTGGTGCAGGCGCTGCGCGCGGGAAAGCACGTCTACAGCGCGGTGCCCATGGCGATCACCGCCGATGAGATCGCGGCCATCATCGACGCCGTGCGCGAGACCGGGCTGGTCTACATGATGGGTGAGACGAGCTACTACAACCCGGCCGCCGTGCTCGCGCGCGCCAAGCTCGACGCGGGTGCCTTCGGCCGCCTCTTCTATGCCGAGGGCGACTACGTGCACGACATGGACCTCGGGTTCTACGAGGCATATCAATACAGCGGCGGACCCGATTGGCGCCGCACGGCGAGCTATCCCCCGATGCTGTACCCGACGCACGCCATCGGGGGTGTGCTGAGCGTCTGGCCCACCTTCGCCCGCCACGTCACGGCCGTCGGGATGGTCGACGACCGCGGCGACGGCGTGTTCGACCGTTCCGTGAGCGCGTTCGACAACGACTTCAGCAATACCACCGCCTTCTTCGAGCTCGACGGTGGCGGTTCCATGCGCACCAACGAATTCCGCCGGGTGGGGTATCCATCATTCATCCGCGAGTCGCGCTTTCGCTACTTCGGCACGGACGCCAGCTTCGAGCAGGTCGCGACGGGCGCCTGGTGGTACACGCGGGAGGGCGCGCAAGACGTCTCGGCCCTGCTTGAGAGCTCCTCCTCCCTCTCGATCGACGACCCGCGGCTGGCGCACATCGATCCGGCCCTGCGACCGGCGTTCGTCGCCGGTTACGCGCAGGTGCACGACCCGTCGCGCATCCCGCCGACGCTGCGCGCACTCCCGAACGGGCATGAGGGCAGCCACCACTTCCTCGTCGACGACTTCGCACGCGCGGTGGAGGGTACCGCGGCGGCGCCCGTCAACGCCTGGCTCGCGGCACGGTTCACGCTCCCCGGCATCGTCGCGCACGAGTCGGCCCGCCGCGACGGCGAACGACTGTCCATCCCCGATTTCGGAGCGGGCGCGTGAACGAAGCGAACGTGAACGACCCGAGCGTGAACGACCCGAACGCGAGCGAACCGCCCGCGGGCACCCCCGCAGCCCCGAAACGCCGCGTCACCCGCGACGACGTCGCTCGGCTTGCGGGGGTCAGCAGCGCGGTTGTCTCATATGTGCTCAACGGCACACCGAAGCCCGTCGCCGCGGCCACCCGACAGAAGGTGCTCGACGCCGTCGAACTGCTCGGCTACCAGCCGAACCAGACCGCGCGCGCCCTCAGCCTCGGCCGCAGCAGCGTCATCGGACTCGTGATCTCCGACCCGCGCAACCCGTACTTCGCCGACCTCGCGCTCGAGATCGATCACGCGGCGCGCGCACACGGCCGCACGGTGATGGTGCTGAACTCCCTTGCTCGGCGCGATGGGCGAAGCATGCACATCGCCGGCCTCGGCCAGCAGCAGCTGGAGGGCATCATCATCGCCGACACGCTCAGCGAGGCGGAGTCGGAGACCGTGCGCGCCCTGAGCGTGCCGGTCGTGCTGATCAATCAGTTCTTCGCCAACAAGGGCTTCGCATCCATCGGCGTCGACCACTTCGGCGGCGCCTACATGGCCGTGCGGCACCTCATCGACCTGGGGCACCGACGCATCGCGTTCATCGGGGGCGACCCCGGGATCGACCCGCGCGAAGACGGCTGGCGCAGCGCGCTGCGCGACGCCGACCTCGAGCCCGGGCCCGCGTTTCATGTGCCCTTCGAGTTCGAGGGGGGCTACCAAGCGGGGCGAGGCCTCGCCGAGGACGCCACGGGCGTCACCGCGGCGTTCATCGCCTCCGAACAGCAGGCGCTCGCCGCGCTCTCGGCGTTGCACGAGCGCGGCCTTGCGATCCCCCGCGATATCGCCATCGTGGCCTTCGACGGCACGACGTGCGCGGCGTATCTGTGGCCGCCGCTGTCGACCGTGGCGCAACCGCTGCGCGCGATGGCCGACGATGCCGTGCGCCGGATCGTCACGAACACCGCGCACGAGGACTACACCACCTACCCGATGAGCCTCGTGATTCGGGCCTCCTCAGGCGCTTGAGGCGCCACCGCCCCGCTCGATCGGAAGCTCGCGGCTGTCGTTCACGACCTGTGGATGGTGGCGTGCCAGCTGCACGACGCCCCAGATCGCCAGGGCACCGGCGATGATGAAGCCGACGAACGCCCAGATCGGGGCGCTCGCCGCCTCCCCGAGCACGAGGAGCCCGATCAGCACGGCGACGATGGGATCGACGACGGTGAGGCCCGCGATCACCAGGTCGGGCGGACCAGACGCGTATGCGGTCTGCACAAAGTAGGCGCCCACGCCCGTGGCGGCGAGCAGCGCGATCAGGCAGATGAGCGTGAGCCACTCGAACTGTCCCGCCTGCAGGCGCTTGATGACCACCTTGGCGAGCGTGGCCACGAACCCGTAGACGACGCCGGCGGCCATGATGTAAAACAGTGCACCCATCTTCTTGCGCAGCCAGATCCACATCGCCGCGAACACCACGATCAAAACGCCGAGCAGGGCGAGGATGATGATCAGATCGCCTTGCGTCACATCGCGCTCGGTCGCGAAGATCGCCGCGATCAGCACAAAGACGAAGATGCCACCCACGCAGGCAACGATCGCGATGGCCGACCGCCGGGTCGGCGCATGCCCGCTGATGCGCGCGTTCAGCAGCGTCGTGATCACGAGCGAGACCGCCCCGAGCGGCTGCACCACGATCAGCGGGGCGACCGAGAGCGCGCCG
The DNA here is from genome assembly GCA_020439065.1 of Microthrixaceae bacterium. Lineage (GTDB taxonomy): Bacteria > Actinomycetota > Actinomycetes > Actinomycetales > Microbacteriaceae > Microbacterium. Next base: position 4,185 of record JAGQTK010000018.1, on the reverse strand, counting down.
AGCTGGCAGACGATCGCGAGGATCAGCATCACGGTGCCGACCACCCACGACGGGCGCGAGAGCAGGCGATACAGCTGCCCCCCGGTCAGTCCCTTGGCCGCTTCCTGTCCGCTCAGGCGCTCGACCTTGGTGACCCCACGGTGCTGATACTGCGCACCGAACGACATGAAGACCGCGCCCGCGAGGGCGAGCGGGATGCCGAGGAGGAGCCCCGGGTTCTGAAAGGCGCCCACGAGCTGGTCGCCGACGTCTCCACCAATCGCAAGGCTCCACATCACGCTCCGACACTACCCGCCGCCTCCCACGGCTAGGGTTAAGGCGTGGCAGTTCTTCCGATTCGCATCATGGGCGACCCCGTGCTTCACGCACCGGCGGACGCCGTCGACACCATCACCGACGAGATCCGAACGCTCGTCGCCGACATGTTTGAGACGATGGATGCCGCCCCCGGCGTCGGCCTCGCCGCCCCGCAGGTGGGCGTCGGGCTGCGGATCTACACCTACGCCTACATCGACGAGGACGACGCGCCCTGGCGCGGCGTGATCATCAACCCCGAGCTGTGGATGGTGCCGCTGGATCCGGGCGCACCCGACGAGGACGAGGAATCCGAGGGATGCCTGTCATTCCCCGGCGAGCGGTTTCCGCTGCGCCGCTCGAACCGCGTCCGGGTGACCGGCATCGACCTGGACGGTGCGCCCGTCGCGATCGACGTCGACGGCTGGCGTGCGCGCATCATGCAGCACGAGTTCGACCACCTCGACGGCATCATCTACGTCGACCGCCTCGACGATCGCGATTGGAAGACGGCGCAGAAGATCGCGAAAAAGCGGGGCTGGGGCCGCCCCGGCAACCAGTGGATGCCGGGCGTCGACCACCTCGAAGACTGAGGGTCGCGCGCCCACTCAGTTGGCGGCGAGCCGCCTGACGTGGTCGCGGGCGTGGGCGATCGCGGCGTCCAAATCGCTGAACAGGTGCCGCTGGTCGCGCAGCGAGGCGAGCACGCCGACGGTACGAAACAGTCCCTCGTGCGCGGCCTGCACGCCCTTGATGAGCACGGTGATCCCGCGGCGCTCGAGGGCAAGCACGATATCGGCGAGGATGTGCGCGCCGGTGGCGTCGACGTGCTCGAGCTGCGACATCCGCAAAATCACCACGGTCGCGCCGCGCACCTTGGTGACCTCCTCGAAGACACGGTCGGCGGTCGCGAACATCAGCGGGCCGTCGAAGCGCACGATGGCGATCTGCTCGTCGCCGGGCACCGGCTCGCCCGCGATCGGCTCGCGGTGCACATCGGCGCGGCGTGAGAGCTGGCGGATCGCGAAGAACCCGGCGAACGCCACACCGATGAGCACGGCGACGATCAGGTCCACCGACACGGTCACGATCGCGGTGATGACGAACGCCGCGGCATCCGCGCGCGTCGAGCGCAGGATCGACCGCACGGTCGCGCGGTGCACCATCCGCCATGCGGTCAGCATCAGCACCCCGGCGAGGGCGGCGAGCGGGATCATCCCCACCGGGCCGGCGAACAGCAGCACGACCAGCAGGAGCACGACGGCGTGCACGATCGACGCGAGTCGCGTGCGTCCACCCGATCGCACGTTCACGGCGGTGCGCGCGATCGCGCCCGTTGCCGGCATCCCGCCGAACAGCCCCGCGCCGATCGAGGCGAGCCCCTGCCCCACGAGCTCGCGATCGGCATCGTAGGGGCCGGTCGCGTCGAGGGAGGAGGCCACGCGCGCCGAGAGGAGGGACTCGATCGCCGCGAGCGCCGCGACGGTCACGGCGGGGCCGACGAGCGCCGGAAGCATCCCCGGATCGATGGTGGGGATGCTCGGCATGGGCAACGAGTTGGGGAGGACGCCGATCACCGCGAGCGGGTTCGCGACCAGCACCGACAACACGGTGACGATCAGGATTCCCACGAGCGACCCCGGAATCCCCGGATGGATGCGCTGCGCGAGCTGCATGCACGCGATCACGATGAGCGCGGCGCCCACGGCCCACGCCAGGTATGACCAATCCGCCGCCGCGACGGCCTCGATCGCCGCAACGAGGGCGTTGGAGCTGGTCGTCGTGGGATCGAGCGCGTCTGGCGTCGTGAGCGAGGGCACCTGCTGCATGAAGATGATCACGGCGATGCCGAGGGTGAAGCCCTCGATCACCGGCCAGGGGATGAAACTCACCGAGCGCCCGAGCCGCAGCAGTCCGGCCAGCAGCACGATGCCGCCGGCCATCAGGCTCACCACCGCGATCGCCCCCACGCCGTGCAGTGCCACGATCGGGAGAAGCACGACAACCATCGCCCCGGTCGGCCCCGACACCTGCACGTTGGAGCCGCCGAAGATCGCCGCGATCATTCCGGCGACGATCGCGGTGATCAGGCCCGCTTCGGCGCTGACCCCAGAGCTCACGCCGAACCCGAGCGCGAGCGGAAGCGCGACGATCCCGACCGTGACGCCGCCGATCAGATCGCCGCGCCAGGTGCGCGGCACGTCGCGATAATCACGGATCGACGGCAGGAGCCGGCGCAGGAAGGTGCCGATTCGCACGCGTTGATGGGGCGGCGTCATGACGCAGCGGCGCGCAGTGCCGGCAACGCCTCGCTCTGCGCGAGGTGTGCGCTGTCGGTGCGCAGCAGGTCGAGCAGCAGCGTGCGGGCGACCGCGAGCATCTGCGCGATCGCGGGATTCGCGAGCCGATAGTAGACGTAGCTCCCCTGCCGGCGCGAGAGCACGAGCCGGTGCCGTCGCAGCACCGCCAGGTGTTGGGAGAGATGCGAGGGTTCCAGGCCGGTCTCGACCTGCAGTTGCGCGACGCTGAGCTCGGGGCTCGCCGAGAGCAGCTCGAGCAGGCGAATCCGAAACGGATGGGCCAGGCCCTTGAACAGGTTTGCCTTGACCTCGTAGAGCGGGCGTCTGGCCTCATCGATCGACATGATGGATTCATCATGTCATAAGGTGACGTGGTCCACGGGTGCTGCCGCCCCATGGGCCGCCGCACGAGGGCCGATTTAGCAACTCGCCCCGGTCTTTGATAGCATCGTTGAGTTGCCAGGCGCAGGCCCGGCAGTGATCCTCGGTAGCTCAATGGCAGAGCAATCGGCTGTTAACCGATAGGTTCTTGGTTCGAGTCCAAGCCGGGGAGCGAGAATCCCGCGTTATCTACCGCGGCTCTCACCTAAAGGCCAGGGCTTCCACCCCTGGCCTTTCTCGTTTCGCGATCAGCGCGCCAGCAGCGTCGGATCCGCGTCGACCGACGGCGACCACCGCACGGCGTCGCGCGGGCCTTGCGCGACGACCATGCCGTGCCGCAGCACGAGGACCGAGGCATCCACTGCGTGCACGAGATCCGCGTCGTTCGTCACGAGCAGACTCGCCATGCCGTACTCGTCGCGACGCCGCTGCAGCGCCGCGATCACCGCACCGCGCACCTCGATGTCGAGCGCCGCGAGTGGCTCGTCGCCGATGAACAGCTTCGGCGCGAGCACGAGCGCACGAGCGACGGCGACGCGCTGACGCATCCCGGCGCTGAGCTCGTACGGAAACTTCGCGGCGGCCCCGAGCGGGAGCTGCATCTCGTCGAGGAGCGTCGCCACGCGCAGCGCGAGCACCCGGTGGTTCAGGCGTCGGTCCCGGCTCGTCAGTGGCTCGGCGATGAGCTCACCGACCGTGAGGGTGGGGGCGAGGGTGGCGCCGGCGCTCTGCGAGAGGTACCCGGTATGAAAGCCCAGCGTGCGGCGTTGCATGCGCGAGAGGCTGCGCACCGGCAGATCGAGCACCCACGCCTCGCCACCGAGGATCGGCATCGCGGGCTTGCTTCCGGTCAGCGCCGCAGCCAGGGTCGACTTGCCCGCGCCCGTGGGCCCCATGACCGCGATGGATGCCCCGAAGGGCAACTCGAACGACACGCCATCGACAGCGCGCTCGGTGACATCGCGCCCAGCCGGGTGCCCCACGCTGAGGTCGCGCGCGAGGACCGCCAACTGGGTATCTCGGGCTCGGGCCATGATGCCATCATGGCGCCCCGCTCGCGGCGACGCCAGCCGGGGCCCATGCATCCCTCGGCCTGCCCCATCGGCGGGCACGCTCAATCTTCGGCGGTCAGTGCGCGACGTTCGAGCTCGATGTCGCGCAGCCGAAGCTGCACGTCGCGCCACCCCGCCGAGCCCTCCGGCAGGCGCTG
>JAGQTK010000189.1 GCA_020439065.1 Microthrixaceae bacterium | reverse complement strand
CCGATGTCCTCACCCATCAGCAGCACACGGTCGTCGTCTTCCATGGCCTTGCGCAGCCCCGCATTGAGCGCCTTGGAGAAGGGCATGTTTTCGAGCGTCATCAGGCGTCTCCCTCGAACGATGCCTCATAGTTCGCCAGCCACGCACGCTGCTCGTCCATGAGCGGATGCGGGTCGGAGTACACATGCTCGAACATCGACTCGCGCGAGGGCGGGGTGAGCAGCAGGGTGCGGGCGCGCAGATCCTCTGCGGCATCCGCTGCTTCGGTCTCGACACCGTCGAAGAAGGATGCCGCAGCACCCCGGTTCTCGAGGAAGGCCCGCATCCGCGCGATCGGGTCGCGCTGCGCCCACGCCTGCTCCTCGTCGGAGCCGCGGTACTTCGTGGGGTCGTCGCTCGTGGTGTGGGCGCCCATGCGATACGTCACGGCCTCGATGAACTGCGGGCCCTCGCCCGCCCGCGCCGAGTCGAGGGCGGCACGGGTCGCGGCAAAGCTCACCAGCACGTCGTTGCCATCGATCTGGGCACCGGGGATCCCGTAGCCGTCGGCGCGGCGATACAGCGGCACCTTCGCCTGGGTCGCGACGGGCACCGAGATCGCCCACTGGTTGTTCTGCAGGAAAAAGACCTCGGGCGCGTTGTAACTGGCGGCGAACACCATGGCCTCGTGCACATCGCCCTGGCTGGATGCCCCGTCGCCATAATAGACGATGACCGCCTCGTCGCGCTCCGGGTCGCCGCTGCCCGAGCGGCCATCGAAGGCGATGCCCATCGCAAGCCCCGTGGCGTGCAGCGCCTGGGCGCCGAGCACCAGGGTGTAGAGGTGGGTGTTGCCGTTTGCCGGGTCGAACGGGTTCCAGCCGCCGTGCGTGTTGCCCCGCATCAGGCGGATGATGTCGACGGGATCGACGCCGCGGATCGTGCACACCACGTGCTCCCGGTAGGACGGGAAGAGGTGGTCCTGCGTGCGCGCCGCACGTGCCGAGCCGACCTGGGCCGCCTCCTGCCCGAGGCTTGGCGGCCACAGCGCCATCTGGCCCTGGCGCTGCAGGTTCGTCGCCTCCCGGTCGAAGGCGCGAATCGTCACCATGTCGCGGTAGAACTGCTCGAGCTCGGCGTCAGCGAGGCCTTCGATCAGGGGCAGGTAGCGCTCGGCCGCGGGGGTGGGCGCAAAGGTCCCATCGGCCGAGAGCACGCGCACGAGTTGAGGTTCAGTCGTTGAGCTCACCGTTCTACGGTAGCGCCCTGGCGGCGTGACCCTCTGGAAGGTTGCCAACAATCCCGCGCGCGGTCCGTAGGACTTTCTCCACAGACATATGCTCGCCGACGGATATACGGATGCCCTCGCCGTCGAACGGGCGCACCACGAGGCCGTCCGCCATGAACGTCTCGGCGGCGGCCATCGTCTCGGCGCCGGTGCCGAGCCACACGAAGTTGCCCTGTGCGTCCGGCACCCGCCAACCCTGTTCGCGCAGCGCGGCCGCCAGCGCATCGCGGCGGCGCGCGAGGTCGCCCACCCGCTCGAGCAGCTCGCCCTCCGCCTCCAGGCTGGCGAGCGCGCCAGCCTCCGCCTGCGCGGTGACCGAGAGCGGGATGCCGGTGCTCCGTGCCGCGTCGAGCACACGCGGGTGCCCGATGGCGTACCCGACACGAAGGCCGGCAAGGCCATACGCCTTGGAGAATGTGCGCAGTACGACCAGATTCGCGGGGGCACCGGCGGCGAGCATGCGCGCACCGTCCACCGCGTCCTGCTGGGTCACGAACTCGATGTACGCCTCGTCGAGGATCACGAGCACCGTCGGCGGCACCTGGGCGAGGAAGGCGTCGAACTCGGCCTGCGTCACAACGGGGCCGGTGGGGTTGTTGGGGCTGCACACGATCACGGCGCGCGTGCGCTCCGTGATGGCCGCGGCCATGGCGGGCAGGTCGTGGCGTGCGTCTTCGGTGAGGGGAATCTGCACGGGCGTCGCGCCGGCGACCAGCGCGAGGCCCGGGTACGCCTCGAAGGAGCGCCACGCGAAGACGACCTCGTCGCCGGGCGCCGCGACCGCGAGCATCAGCTGCGAGATGATCGACACCGAGCCCGCGCCGATGTGCACGGCGTCGATGTGCACGCCGAAGCGCTCGGCCAGGGCCGCGCGCAATCTGCCGGCCGTGGCATCCGGGTACCGATTCACCGCGGTCTGCGCGAGGATCGCGTCCAAAACGCCGGGCAGCGGATCGAACGGGTTCTCGTTGCTGGAGAGCTTGAACGCCTCGGCGGAGGCCTGCGTGCCCTGCTTATAGGGCGGCAGGACGGCGATCTCGGGCCGAATGTGCGGCAAGACGGTCTCGGGGTTCTCGGGCGTGCTCACCCGAGAGAGTCTAAGGCTCCGCCGCGGCCGGCTCTCGCGCCGCCGGCCCCGCACTGCCGCGCGCGCGGCGGGCGTGGCATCATGAGACCCACTATGGGCTTCATCATTCGCATCGTCATCAACGCGTTCGCGATCTGGGTCGTCACCCTGATTCCGGCGCTGCAGGTCACGGTCTCGCCGTTCGCGCCCGGCGAGACGTTGCAGATCGTGCTCACCTACCTGATCGTCGCGGCGATCTTCGCGATCGTGAACTCGGTGATCGGCACGGTGATCCGGATCGTCGCGTTCCCGCTGTACATCCTCACCCTCGGGCTCATCTCCCTGATCGTGAACGGGTTTCTGCTCTGGCTGACGGCCGCCATCAGCGGCTGGATCGGCTTCGGCCTGCACGTGGAGAACTTCTGGTGGGGCGTGCTTGCCGCGCTGCTGATCTCGATCATCAACTGGTTCTTCGGCATCTTCCTGCGCCCGCAGCGCAAGAAGAAGCGCTAGCTGTAGTCCCCAGCCAGACCGCCACACCCCAGCTCAGTCCGGTCGCACCGCGCGGTATTCGGTGCGCGTGACCCGCTCCGCCTCCCCGAGGCGATCCAGCAGCCGCTCCACCGAACGCACCCGGACATCGCCGCTGCCCTGATACTGCTCGGCCGTGTGCACGTACGCATCGAGGGCGTGCATGGGCAGTGTCAGGTCGTGGATGCCGGGGCGCGCGTCGCCGGTACGGCTCACCACCACGCTGTCGGGCGATCCTGTGCCGGCGATGCTGCCCGCTCCGGCGAGCGCCGCCACGGGATCATCGTCGTGGCGCACCCGAACGCTGAGCACCGACTCGGGAAGCTGGGCATCCACGGGCGAACCGAACGTGGTCAAGGAGCCGACCTCGAACGCGCCGGACACCGCGACCCCCGCGGCGATCATCCCTCCCTGCGAATGTCCGACCAGGTGCACCGGGTCGCGGGGGTGCACGCCCGCGATGCGCATGGCCTCGAGCACCGCGTCGGAGGAGGCCGAGCGCTCCCCGAAATACAGCTCCGTATTCGATCTCATGTCCCACGGCTCGCTCCCGCCCATCGCCGCGCTGCGGGTCCCTGCGATGTAGACGCCCCACTCGGTGCGCCCGTCCGGCATGGCGAACCGCTCGATCGACACCTGGGCGGCACCGCCCGGGATGCGTCGTGCCAGCGCCGCGAGCGACTCGGGCGGCGCGACCGTGCGCTCGTACACCGCGCTTCCACCGGGCCGCGCGCGTGAGCCGGTGGCGACCCCGGCGGGGTGTGGGCTTGGGTGTGGGGT
>JAGQTK010000188.1 GCA_020439065.1 Microthrixaceae bacterium | reverse complement strand
CATCGAGCTGGTGGCGCTGGCATCCAATCGCCTGCTGGTGATCGTCGTGACCGACACGGGTCGTGTCAGCCAGCGGATCGTCGGGCTGCGCGGCGACATCGACGACGCCGACCTGGGCTGCCTGCGCGGGCGCCTGGGCTCGATCTGCGTCGGCCTCACCATCCAGGAGTGCGCCGCGCGCATCGAGGGGCTGGCCGGAACGGAGCCGGCCGCCACCGAGCTGTCCGCCACCGAGCAGGCAGGAGCGCACCGGCTGGGCACACACCACCCCGGTGAGCACCTGCTGACGGTCGCCGCCGTGATCGCGGAGGAGCTCGAGGGCTTCCGCGCCGATCGCCTGGTCATGGCCGGCGCGGCCAACCTCGCGCGGCGCGAGCAGGACTTCCGCGGCAGCATCTATCCCGTCCTCGAGGCGATCGAGGAACAGGCGACGCTGCTGCGGCTGATGACCGAGATGGTTGCCGACCGGCAGGGGCTGGCCGTCAGCATCGGTCGCGAGAATGAGCCGTTCGGTCTCCCCGAGACCTCGGTGCTGACCGGGCAATACGATGCCTCTGGCGCGGTCGCCCGCGTGGGCGTGCTCGGCCCGACCCGCATGGATTATTCGTCGAACCTCGCCGCGGCGAGGGCCGTGGCGCGGTATCTTTCCCACTTGCTCGACGACGACGAGGCTCGTCGCTGAAGCATCCCCAAACCCGACATCTTCAACACCCGACAGACAACACACGCGCCGCGTTGCGGTGCGCAGAAAGGCCACAGTGGCTGACCACTACGACGTCCTCGGCGTGTCGCGCGACGCGACCCTCGACGAGATCAAGAAGGCATACCGCAAGAAGGCGCGTCAGCTCCACCCCGATGTGAATCCCGGGGAGGACGCCGCGGAGCAGTTCAAGCTCGTCACCCACGCCTACGACGTGCTCAGCGACACCGAGCAGCGCCGTCGCTATGACGCCGGCGGCGATGACTTCGGCGGTGCGGGCTTCGGCGGCTTCGGCGACATTTTTGAGACCTTCTTCGGCGGTGCCGGGGGGAACCGGGCGGGCCGCCCGCGTTCACGGCGGGAGCGGGGGCAGGACGCCCTCGTGCACGTGTCGCTGGAGCTCGGCGACGTCGTCTTCGGTGCGCACCGCGACATCGAGGTCGACACCGCGGTGCTGTGCGAGACGTGCAACGGCGAGTGCACGCAGCCAGGCACCCACCCGGTCACGTGCGACATCTGCCACGGCACCGGGCACGTGCAGCGTCAGGTGCGCTCGCTGCTCGGCAACGTGATCACCCAGGCGCCCTGCGGCTCGTGCCACGGCTACGGCACGATCATCCCGTACCCCTGCGACACCTGCCAGGGGCAGGGGCGTGTGCGCTCGCGCCGCACCGTCTCGATCGATGTGCCCGCCGGTGTCGAGAGCGGGCTGCGTCTGCAGCTGCCCGGCTCCGGCGAGGTCGGCCCCGCCGGGGGCCCGAACGGCGACCTGTACCTGCAGGTCGAGGTGCAGAACCACCCGATCTTCAGCCGTGACGGCGACGATCTGCTGGCCACCCTCGAGGTCTCGATGACCGATGCGATCCTCGGCACCACGACCACGATCGAGGGGCTTGACGGCCCGGTCGATCTCGAGATCCGGCCCGGCGTGCAAAGCAGCGACGTCCTCACGATGAAGGGACGCGGCATCACTCCGCTGCGCGGCTCGCAGCGCGGCGACCTGCGGGTCGGCGTGCAGGTGGTCACCCCCACCAAGCTCGACTCCGCGCAGCGCAAGCTCATCGAGCAGTTCGCGGCCAAGGCGAAGTCCCCAGGCCCCAAGCTCAGCGAGTTCCACCAGGGACTGTTCTCGAAGCTGCGCGACCGGTTCCGGGGCGCGTAGCCCGTGGCGCTGCACTTCATCGTCGACGAGCTCCCCGCGCTGGTCGATGCGCAGGGGCAGATCCTGCCGGGCGCGACGGTCACGCTCGGCGGCGCTGAGGCGCGCCACGCCGTGACCGTGCGCCGCGTGCGCGTCGGCGAACCGGTGACCGTCGGCGACGGCCGCGGCACACTCGCCGACGGGGAGTGCGAGCGCGTCGCACCCACCGAGGTGGTCGTACGCGTCACCGGGGTGCGGCGCGTGGAAGCCGGGAGCCCACGCCTCGTCCTCGTGCAGGCGCTCGCGAAGGGCGACCGTGACGAACTGGCGATCCAGGCGGCCACCGAACTCGGCGTCGACGCGGTGCTTCCGTGGGCGGCGTCGCGCAGCGTCGCACGCTGGGAGGGAGCCAAGGTCGCCAAGGGCCTCGCCCGTTGGACGACGATCGTGCGCGAGGCATCGAAGCAGGCGCACCGCGGGCGCGTACCCGAGGTGGGCCCGCTCGTGACGACGGCCGATCTTGCGCGGCTGGCGGCAGAGACGCGGATGCTGCTGCTCGAACCCACGGCGCCAAGCCGGCTGAGCGAGCTGGTGCGCGACGACGCCGCTGCCGGCGCCGCGGATGCTCGCGATCTGCTGCTGGTCGTCGGCCCGGAGGGCGGGTTCGCGCCCGAGGAGCTCGAGCGGCTCGCCGCCGCCGGCGCGGTGCCTGCGCGGATGGGCGAGACGGTGCTGCGCACCTCGACGGCCGGCCCGGCCGCGCTGGCCGTGGTCAGCGTGCTGCTCGGCCGCTGGTGAGCTGCCGCGCGGCGCAGTCGCGACGATAGACTGACTGCCATGAGTGAGTCTCCGGCATCCGCGCACGCGCCATCCGTGTTCACCCGCATCCTCGACGGCGAGATTCCCAGCACCATCGTGGGTGAGACCGAGCGCGTGTTCGCGATCGTCGACATCGCGCCGAAGGCGCCCGTGCACCTCCTCGTGATCCCGAAGACGCCCGAGTACCGCAACGTCGTCGAACTCGCCGCCGGCGATCCGTCGCTGCTGGCCGAGATGGTCGGCCTGGCGCACACGGTGGCGGCCGAGCACGGGAGCCCCGAGTTCCGACTCGTGTTCAACACCGGCCCCGCGGCGGGGCAGACCGTGTTCCACGTGCACGCGCACGTGCTCGGCGGCACGCTCGATGAGACGAGCCTTGGTGCCTGACGCCCGCCCTGCTGAACCGTCTGGTGCACCCGAGGTGCCCGAGGTGCCCGAGGGGCGCGGCACGCACGTGACGCCTCCCGCTGGCGAAGCATCCGCCGCCGCATCTGACGGCGCTGCGCCCCAAAACGACGAGCCCCAAGGCGATGTCATCGAGCGCATCCACGTCGACGGCATCGCGATGGTGCAGCTGCTCGGCCCGCACGATCGCCTCCTGCGCGTCGTCGAGCGCGAGCACCCGGATGTCGATGTGCACGTGCGAGGGAACGAGATCATGCTCACCGGGCCGCAGGCCGCGGTCGATGGTGCGCGCCGGCTCGTGGGCGAACTGCTCGAGATGACCCGCTCCGGTCACGACCTGCAGCCGTTCGACGTCGTCTCCTCGGCGCGCATCCTCGAGCGCGAAGACGGCTCGCGGCCGTCCGAGGTCATGGCCGAGGCGATCCTGACCTCGCGCGGGCGGGTCATCCGCCCGAAGACCTCGGGGCAGCGCGAGTATGTCGATGCGATGGCCGAGAACACGATCGTCTTCGGCATCGGCCCCGCCGGCACCGGCAAGACGTATCTGGCCATGGCCATGGCCGTGCAGGCGCTGCAGCGCAAGGAGGTCAGCCG
>JAGQTK010000187.1 GCA_020439065.1 Microthrixaceae bacterium | reverse complement strand
GAGTACGTCGACCTGTGGGGCCCCGGCGACTACATGCCCATCGTGTGGATCACGTACTGGTCATTCCGCTGGATGATCGGCCTCGGCATGCTGCACGCATTCATCGCGTTCGTCGGCCTGTGGGTCACGCGCAAGAAGGCCAAGCGTCTGCCGGCCAAGTGGATGTGGCGCGTCGCGATCTGGTCGTACCCGCTCAGCATCATGGCGATCACCGTCGGCTGGATCTTCACCGAGATGGGCCGCCAGCCCTGGATCGTGTTCAGTCTCATGCGCACCGAGGACGGTGTCTCACCAGGCGTCCCCGCCTACGAGGTGCTGATCTCACTGATCGCCTTCACCCTGATCTACGCCATCCTGGCCGTGGTGGAGTTCAAGCTCATCCTCCGTGCCGTGCACAAGGGCCCCGATACCACCGAGCAGGTGTCCGGAGACAAGCCGACCCTGAGCTCGACCGTCTACTAGGAGACCTGTCATGGACCTCGCCGTTCTCTGGTTCTGGATCGTCGCCTTCCTGTTCATCGGGTACTTCGTGCTCGACGGCTTCGACTTTGGCGTCGGGATGTCGCTGCCGTTCATCGGCAAAGACGATGTCGCGCGCCGCCAGATCATCAACACCATCGGTCCCGTGTGGGACCTCAACGAAACCTGGGTGATCGTCGCCGGCGCCTGCCTGTTCGCGGCCTTCCCCGAGTGGTACGCGTCGCTGTTCAGCGGCTTCTACCTCCCGCTCCTGCTCATCCTCCTGGCACTCATCGTGCGCGGCGTATCGTTCGAGTACCGCCACCAGCGCCCCGAGCACGAGTGGAAGCGCCGCTTCGATCTGATGATCATCGTCGGCTCGGCGGTCCCCGCGTTTCTCTGGGGCGTCGCTTTCGCGAACATCGTCCAGGGCGTGCCCCTCGACGCCGACCACAACTACACGGGCAACCTGCTGACGCTGCTGAATCCGTACGGGCTGCTCGGCGGGCTGACCACGCTCCTGCTGTTCTTCACGCACGGCGCCACCTTCGTCGCGCTGAAGACCGACGGCGTGCTGCGCCGCGACGCGCAGAAGCTCGCCGCGAAGGCCGGCATCCTCACGATCATCGTCGCCGCGGCGTTCCTGGTCTGGACCGTGCTCGCGCACTTCTCGATTCCCGTGCTGCTGCTCGCCGCCCTCGCCGCGCTCCTGCTGATCGGCTCGGTGCTCTCGAACCTCCGCGGCCGCGAGGGCATCGCGTTCACGTTCGGCGCCGCAACCGTTGCCGCGGCGGTGGCCACGCTGTTCACCGCGCTGTTCCCGGCGGTGCTCCCGTCGACCACCGACCCGGCGTTCAGCCTCACCGTCGCGAACGCATCCAGCTCGCAGTACACGCTCGAGATCATGAGCTGGACCGCGCTGATCTTCATGCCGCTCATCCTGCTCTACCAGGCGTGGACCTACTGGGTGTTCCGCAAGCGGGTTCGCCGGGCTGCCATCGAAGCGGTGACGGAGCCCGTCGCCGCGTGACGACCCCCGCGGGGCCGTCGCCGACAACGAATGTCGGCACGGCCCCTCCCTCCCCTCCCGCGCACCACCCTGCTCCCACGCCCGGTGGCCCGCCCAAGCGCACTCGACCCGTCGACCCGCGGCTGCTGCGCTACGCCGGAGCGGCCCGCACGTTCTTCGCTATCGCGGCGGTGATCGGGGCGGCGCAGACGCTTGTCACCATCGCGTTCGCCTGGCTGCTCACCCTTGCGGTGGTGCGGGTCATCGAGGGTGCCCCCGCCGAGGAGCTCATCCGGATCACCACGATGCTCCTCGGCGCTGTGCTCGCCCGCGCCGCGCTCATCTGGGCAGCGGAATGGGCGTCGGCGCAGGCCGCGGCGCGGGTCTCGGCACAGCTGCGCGCGGCGCTCGTCGACGCCGTGCGCACCCTCGGACCCGGCTGGCTCGCGCGCCAGAACACCGCGAGCCTTGCGGTCACCGCCGGCCACGGCCTCGACGCGCTGGATGCCTACTTCGGGCGCTATCTCCCCCAACTCGTGCTGACCGTGATCGCAACGCCCACGATCCTCGTCGTGATGGCCTGGCAGGACTGGCTGAGCGGACTGACGGTCGCGCTCACGCTCCCCCTCATCCCGATCTTCATGGTGCTGATCGGCCTCGCCACCCGCTCCGTGCAGCGCACGCAATGGCAGACCCTGCACCGCCTCGCGGCCCGCTTCTCCGACACGGTGGAGGGGCTCGGCACGCTCAAGCTCTACGGCCGCGAGCGCCGGGCGGTCGCCAACATCGAACGGGTCACGGGCGAGTACCGCCGCGAGACGATGCGCGTGCTGCGCGTCTCGTTCCTCTCCGGCTTCGCCCTCGAATTTCTCGCGAGCATCGCCGTCGCGCTCATCGCCGTCTCGATCGGCTTCCGCCTGCTGGATGGCACCCTGACGCTGATGGTCGGGCTGTTCGTGCTCCTGCTCGCCCCGGAGGCCTACCTCCCGATGCGGCAGGTGGGCGTGCAATTTCACGCGGCCGCCGAGGGCGTGGCCGCAACCGACGACATTTTCGCGGTGCTGGATGCCGCGACCGCCGCCCGCGCGAGGGGCGCGAGTGGGGCGGGGCAGCGGTCGGCGCGAAGCGCGGCGCAGGGTTCGGCGCGCCACGCGGCGAATGGTGCCGACGCCGTCGACCACCCCGCCGTCTACCACCCCGCCGGCACGCTCGTCGTTCGCGGGCTCCGCGCCCGGGTGGGCGACCTCGTGGTTCCGGCGCCGGCGCACCCTGCGATCGCATTCACCGCCACCCCCGGAACGATCACGCTCATCGAGGGCCCGAGCGGGTCCGGCAAGTCGAGCCTCCTCGCCGCGCTTCGCGGCACCGCCGAGTTCGAGGGCACGGCGATCCTCACGGGCGACGCAGCGGGGGCGGGCACTGCTGACGCCTCACGCGGCGCGGGTGCGTTCGGTGGCGCAGGTGCTTCCGGCGGCTCAAGTGCGTCCAGCGGCTCAGGTACTTCCGGCGGTCCAGTTGCTTCCGGTGGCTCAAGTGCTTCCGGCGGTCCAGTTGCTTCCAGTGGCTCAAGTACTTCCGGCGGTTTAGGTGCTTCCGGTTCCTCAGGCACTTCAGGCGCCTCCGATGCGTCAGGCGCTTCCGGCGCATTCGGCGAGCGCCGCGATGTCCGCGCCCTCCGCCCGGCCGAGTGGCTGGCGTGGGCGGGGCAACGGCCTTGGCTGATCGCCGGCACGGTCGCGGCGAACGTGGCGCTCGGGGATCCCGCACCCGACGCGTCGGGCATCGCCCGCGCGCTCGAGCTCGCGCAGGCCGGGCACCTCGACCCGGCGCTCGAGCTCGGCGTGCAGGGTGCCGGCCTGTCGGGCGGGCAGGCCCAGCGCGTCGCCGTCGCCCGCGCGATGTATCGGCTGCAGCGCGGCGCGAGCCGGGGGAACGGCGCGGCGCGCGTGCTCGCCCTCGACGAACCGAGCAGCGCCCTGGATGCCGCGACCGAGGCCGCCCTCTGGCGGGCCATCCGCGGCCTCGCCGACGAGGGCGCGACCGTGCTCCTGGTCTCGCACCGGCGCAGTGCCCGCGAGATCGCTGACCAGGTGGTCCGCCTCGGCGCCGGCACCAGCACCGGCACCAGCGACACCACCGGCAGGAGCACGAGCAGCCCCACCGACACCAGCAGCACCACCGACATCAGCGGC
>JAGQTK010000186.1 GCA_020439065.1 Microthrixaceae bacterium | reverse complement strand
CTGCAGGGGCTCAACAAGCCGATCAACGACCTCTCGCGCGGCGCGCTGGTCGAAGACATCGTCAACACCGTCGCCATCACGGCCATCCAGGCCCAGGCGGTCCGCCCGGGCGCGAGTGCCGCCACCACCGAAGGAGACAAGCGATGACCGGGATCGTGCTGGTCGTAAACAGCGGATCATCGTCGTTCAAGTACCAGCTGCTCGACATGCGCAGCGAGACCCTGCTGGCCTCCGGGCTCGTCGAGCGGATCGGCTCGGCGATGGGCCGCAGCATCCACACGATCACCGCGGCCGGGATGCGGGCCGACGGCGGCAACGCGCCGACCGTGCTCGACGCGACGAGCGAGGCCGAGCTGCCGATCCCCGATCACGCGGCAGGATTCGACGTGATGCTGGAGGCATTCGAGCAGCACGGGCCCTCACTCGAGGCGATGCCGCCCACGGCGATCGGCCACCGCGTCGTGCACGGCGGGGCGCGGTTCTTCGCACCCACGCTCGTGACCGATCGCGTCGAGGTCGACATCGCCGAGCTTGCGGTGCTGGCCCCGCTGCACAACCCCGCGAATCTTGCGGGCATCCAGGCGGCGCGCCACGCGTTCCCCGACGTGCCGCACGTCACGGTGTTCGACACGGCGTTTCACCAGAGCCTCGAGCCTGCCGCCTACACCTACGCGATCGACGCCGAGCTCGCTGCCGAGCACCGTGTGCGCCGCTACGGCTTCCACGGCACCTCGCACAAGTTCGTCTCGGAGGCGGCCGCCGCATTCGTCGGGCGCCCGATCGAGGAGCTGCGCCAGCTGGTGTTCCACCTCGGCAACGGCGCGTCGGTCACGGCGATCGACGGCGGCCGCTCGGTCGAGACCTCGATGGGGCTCACCCCGCTCGAGGGCCTCGTGATGGGCTCGCGCTCCGGCGACATCGACCCCGCCGCCCTCATCCATCTCGCGCGCCAGGCGGGACTCGGCATCGACGACCTGGACGTCTTGCTCAACCGCCGCAGCGGCATCCTCGGGATGTCGGGGCACGGCGACATGCGCGAGCTGCGCGAGGCGGTGGCCGAAGGGGATGCCGCATCGATCCTCGCGTTCGACGTGTACGTGCACCGCCTGCGCCACTACGCCGGCGCGTACATCGCCCAGCTCGGCGGCGTCGACGTGATCTCGTTCACGGCCGGCGTCGGCGAGAACGTCGCCGCGGTGCGCGCCGCGACGCTCGAGACGCTCGGCTTCGCCGGGATCGCGATCGACCCCGAGCGAAACGAGGCGAGGGGGCGCGGCATCCGTCGCATCTCGACCGACGACTCGGCCGTCACCGTGCTCGTGGTGCCCACGAACGAGGAGCTCGAGATCGCGCGCCAGACGCTGCAGGTCGCGCTGCACGAGCGCCCGGCGTCAGAGGGCTGACCCCGCGCCGCGCGCTTTCGGCGCGCGCTCGGGCGAGGGTACGCTTGATATTCGCCGGAACGACAGCGAGCCGATGCCGCGCACGCAGCACCACTCGCATCCACCAGCCAACACTTTCGGCGCGCGAATCGCGCGTCGCACGCTAGGAGGCACCATGGCCGGTCACGGCACCGGGGCGCTGCCCGATCTGACCAAGTACGACGCCGTGCTCTTCGACCTCGACGGGGTGCTCACGCCCACCGCAGAGGTGCACATGCACGCCTGGCGCGCCACGTTCACCGCGCTGTTCGCCGAGTGGGGGATCGCCCCCGAGTACACCGACGCCGACTACTTCGCGAGTCTCGACGGCAAGAAGCGCTACGACGGGGTGGCGACCCTGCTGCGCCAGCGCGACGTCGAGGTGCCGTGGGGCAGCCCGGACGACGCGCCCGAGGCTCCGACCGTGTGCGGGATCGGCAACCGGAAGAACCTGCTCTTCGCGCGCATCCTCCGCGAGGAGGGGGTCGAGCCCTACCCCGGATCGCTGCGCCTGCTCGACGCGCTGCGCGAGGCGGGCGTGCCCCTCGCGGTTGTGTCGAGCTCGAAGAACGCCGTCGAAGTGCTCACCGCCGCGAAGCTGCTGGATCGCTTCACGGTGATCGTCGACGGGGTCGTCGCCGAGCGCGAGCATCTGCCGAGCAAGCCGGCCCCCGACGTCTTCCTCGTCGCCGCCGAGCGCCTCGGTGTCACGCCGGCCCGTTCGGCCGCGATCGAGGATGCGATCTCGGGTGTCGCCTCGGCGGCCGCCGGCGCCTTCGGGCTCGTCATCGGCGTCGACCGCGGCACCGGCGCCGACGCCCTGCTCGAGGCCGGCGCGCACCTCGTGATCGACGACCTCGGCGAGCTCGCACCGTGACGCCGCGGTATCCGCTCGCCTCGCACACCCCAGCTCCCCACCCGCACCCGGAGGACCCTGCAACCACATGATCGACCGCGACCGCTTTCCTGTTGACCCCTGGCGGCTGATCGAGCGTCAGCACGTCGAAGAAGACTCCGGCGTCACCGAGACCCTGTTCTCGGTCGCCAATGGATACCTCGGCATGCGTGGCAACCACCCCGAGGGGCGCGGTGCCCACGAGCACGGCACGTTCATCAACGGCCTGCACGAGACCTGGCCGATTCGACACGCTGAGCAGGCGTACGGCTTCGCCGAGGTCGGGCAGACGATCATCAACGCGCCCGATGCCAAGGTCATGCGCGTCTACGTCGACGACGAGCCGCTCGCCCTCGATGTGGCCGATGTGCGCCACTGGGAGCGCACGCTCGACATGCGCGAGGGGATCCTGCGCCGCGACCTGACCTGGATGACCCCGTCGGGCAAGCTGGTGCGCATCGAGTTCGAGCGGCTCGTCTCGTTCGCAGAGAAGCACCTGGCCATGCAGCGGCTGACGGTGACGGTGTTGAACTCGGACGCCCCCGTCACGATCGCCTGCCAGCTCATCAACCGGCAGGACGGCGAAGACGAGTACGGCGGCATCCCGATCCGCCGGAAGGGCGCGAGCTTTGACCCGCGGCGCACCGAGCGGATCGCGGAGCGGGTGCTCGAGCCTCGGGAGCACTGGCAGGACGGTGCGCGCAGCGCCCTCAGCTACAAGGTGCGCCAATCGGGCATGACCGTCGCCGTTGTCGCCGACCACCTGATCGACACCGAGAACGCGTTCAACGCCCGGACGCTCATCGAGCCCGATATCGCGAAGAACGTGTTCCGGGTGCGGGCGCAGGCCGGCGTGCCGGTCACCGTCACCAAGCTGATCAGCTATCACTCGTCTCGTGGGGCCCCCGCACGCGAGCTGGTCGACCGATGCCGTCGCACACTCGACCGCGCGCAACTCGTCGGCATCGACGAGATCCGCGCGCAGCAGCGGCGCTGGCTCGACGAGTTCTGGGAGCGCTCCGACGTGCGCATCGAGGGCGACGACGCGCTGCAGCAGGCCGTGCGGTGGAACATCTACCAGCTCGCGCAGGCGGCCGCGCGTGCCGACAGCAAGGGGGTCGCGGCGAAGGGCGTCACCGGCAGCGGCTACAGCGGGCACTACTTCTGGGACACCGAGATTTACGTCCTCCCGTTCCTGACGTATACGACGCCGCTGTGGGCGCGCAACGCGCTGCGCATGCGCGAGCTCATGCTGCCCGCTGCGCGGCGCCGCGCCGCGCAGCTCAACGAGGCCGGCGCGCTGTTTCCCTGGCGCACGATCAATGGCGAGGAGGCCTCGGCCTACTACGCGGCCGGCACCGCGCAGTACCACATCAACGCCGACGTCAGCTTC
>JAGQTK010000185.1 GCA_020439065.1 Microthrixaceae bacterium | reverse complement strand
CCGGCGGGGCGTCGGGCCATGGCGGCGGCCCGCGAGGTCTCCGCCCCGCGGCGGCTCGGCGCAGGGTAGGCATCGCTTGCTGGCGACGCCAGGGCAGACACGGCAAGGTTGAGACATGCGTGTGCTGCAGTGGTTTCGCCAATACCCGATCCTCGCGATGACCATCGTCGTGGGTGTGGTCGTCGTCGCGCTCGACCTTGCCGGCACGGGCCCCGTCGCGATGTGGATCGCGATCGTCTACGTCTCGCTCATCGTGCTGTGGACCGCGATCGGGATGATCCGCGACATCCTCCGCGGGCACTTCGGGCTCGACATCCTCGCCGTGGTCGCGATGGTGGCGACCCTCGCGGTCGGCGAGTACCTCGCCTCGCTCATCATCGTCCTGATGCTCTCGGGCGGCGAGGCGCTCGAGGACTTCGCCGCGCGCCGCGCCAAGCGCGAGCTCACCTCGCTGCTCGACCGCTCGCCGCAGATCGCGCACGTGATCGTGAACCCTGGCGATGAGAGCTCGGACGAGGCGCGCGATGTCGCCGCCGACGAGGTGCGCGTGGGCGACGTGCTGCTGGTCCGCCCTGCCGAGCTGGTGCCCGTCGACGGCGTGCTGCGCTCGGAGGCCGGCTCGTTCGACGAGTCCTCGCTCACCGGCGAGAGCCTGCCCGCCGAGAAGTCGGCCGGCGATGAGGTGCTCTCGGGCAGCGTCAACGGCCCCGGCGCCGTCCGCGTGCAGGCCACCCAGACCAGCGCCAACAGCCAGTACCAGCAGATCGTCGCGCTGGTGCGCGACGCGCAGGACTCGCGCGCGCCCGTGGTCCGCCTCGCCGACCGCTTCGCCATCCCGTTCACCGCGGTCTCGCTCGCCATCGCCGGCATCGCGTGGGCGGTGAGCGGCGAGCCCTCGCGCTTCGCCGAGGTGCTCGTGCTGGCCACGCCCTGCCCGCTGCTGATCGCCGCGCCGGTCGCGTTCCTCGGCGGGCTCTCGCGCGCCGCGAAGGCCGGCGTGATCGTCAAGGGCGGAGCCGTCATCGAGCAGCTCGCGCGCATACGCTCGGCCACCTTCGACAAGACCGGCACCCTCACGGCCGGCCGCCCGCAGCTGGAGGAGGTGCACCCGCACGCACCGTTCACCGCCGATGAGGTCCTCGGCCTCGCGGCCTCGGCCGAGCAGTACTCGAGCCATGTGCTGGCCGACGGCGTGCGCCGCGCGGCGGCGGCCCGCGGCATCCCGGTGCTGCCGGCGAGTGCGGCGAGCGAAGTCGCCACCAATGGCGTCACCGCCGTGATCGATGGTCGCACGGTGGTGGTCGGCAAGCCCGCATACATCGCCTCGCTGGCGGAGGGGGTCGTAACCGCCAAGCTCGGCCCGGGCCAGGTCGCCGCCTACGTGGCCGTCGACGGTGCCTTCGCGGGCTCGCTCGTGCTCGCCGACGACCCGCGACCCGAGGCAGCCGCGGTCGTACGCTGGCTGGGCGAGCACGGGATCGCCCCCGTCGCCATGCTGACGGGCGACGCGAGCACCACCGCGCATTCAGTCGCCGCTCAGCTCGGGATCACCGAGGTGCATGCCGAGCTCCTGCCTGCCGACAAGGTCGCCCTCGCCGCCGGGATGCGCCCGCGCCCGATGATGATGGTGGGCGATGGGGTGAACGACGCACCCGTGCTCGCCTCGGCCGATGTCGGGATCGCCATGGGCGCGAAGGGCTCGACCGCGGCCGGCGATGCCGCGGATGCGGTGATCCTCAAGGATTCACTCACCAAGGTCGTCGAGGCGATCGCGATCGGCCGGCACACCCTCCGGGTCGCCTACACGGCGATCTGGATCGGCATCGTGCTGAGCGTCGGCCTCATGCTCGTCGCGACCACGGGGCTGATTCCGGCCGTCGCGGGCGCGCTGATCCAGGAGCTCGTCGACCTGGCCACCATCCTCTACGCGCTGCGCGCGCTCAGCGGCAAGCTGCCGACGCTCGAGGTCGACGACCCCGCCGCTCCCGCGGTGGCACAGCGGCCGATGCTGGCGGCACCCCCGCCGACACCGCCGCGGCGCCCGTGATGCTGCGCGCGCGGCGGCCGGCGCTTACTCCGCGTCCTCGAAGCCCTCGGCGATGATCTCGATGAGCTCCTCGCGCTCCTCGACCGTCAGGAAGGTCGCGGCGGCGGCGTTGAGCTGGAACGCCTCGATGTCTTCCAGGTCGTAGCCGAAGGTCTCGGCCAGCAGGCCGAGCTCGCGGGTGAGCGTCGTGCCGCTCATCGTGCGGTTGTCGACGTTCACGGTCACCGTGAAGCCCAGCTGGTAGAGCAGGTCGAACGGGTGGTCGATGAGCTCGTTGCCCCAGGCGGCGATGGCGCCGGTCTGCAGGTTCGACGAGGGCGAGAGCTCGAGCGGGATCTCGCGGTCGCGCACCCACTTGGCGAGGTCGCCGAACTGCACCAGCACCTCGTCGCCCTCCCGCGAGACGACCTCGATGTCTTCGGCGAGGCGCACGCCGTGACCGAGGCGCAGCGCGCGTCCGTCGAACAGCGCACCGCGGATCGAATCGAGGCCCGCGGCCTCGCCGGCGTGCACGGTGACGGGCATGTAGTGCTTGGCGAGGTAGTCGAACGCCTCGCGGTGGCGGCTGGCGGGGAAGCCGTCTTCGGCGCCGGCAATGTCGAATCCGACGACGCCGCGGTCGCGGTGCGCAACGGCCAGCTTCGCGATCTCGAGCCCGCGATCCGCGTGACGCATTGCGGTGACGAGCTGGCCGACGCGGATGCTGTGACCCTGCCGTTCGGCGTCGTCCTCACCCTCCTCGATGCCCAGCTGCACGGCCTCGACGACCTCGTCGAGCGAGAGCCCGCCCTGCAGGTGCTGCTCGGGCGCCCAGCGCACCTCGCCGTATACGACGCCATCGGCCGCCAGGTCCTGCACGAACTCGCGCGCGACCCGGGTCAGGCCCTCGCGGGTCTGCATGACCGCGGTGGTGAGGTCGAAGGTCTTCAAGTACTCCACGAGCGAGCCCGCGTTGCACTGCTGCGTGAACCACTCGCCGAGCCCGGCGGGGTCCGTGTCGGGCAGCTCGAGTCCGATCGACTGCCCCAGCTCGATGATGGTCTGCGGGCGCAGCGCACCGTCGAGATGATCGTGCAGCGACACCTTCGGCAGGGAGCGCAGCGATGTGCCCTGAACCTCGAAGTCTTCAAACGTGTTCACCATGTCATGCTCTCCCTCGTCGCCGATGCCGACCGTCAACCCTACCGCGCGCCGGCGCCCGGCTGCCCCTCGGCCGTGATGCGCTCTCGGATGAGGGGCAGGGATGGCGCAGCCGTGCCCGCATCGTCGATGCGCCACGCGCCATCCAGCGCTTCGAGCGCGCGTTCGAAGCGCTGTGGCTCATCAGCGAGCAGCGTGAACAGTGGCTGGCCGGCCGTGACCTGATCGCCCGGCTTCGCGTGCAGATCGATCCCCGCCGCGTGCTGCACCGGATCCTGCGCGCGAGCGCGTCCGGCGCCCAGCCGCCAGGCGGCGATGCCGAACGGGAGCGCCTGCTGCTCGGTGAGCACGCCGTCGCGATCGGCGGTGACGGTGTGGGTCTCGCGCGGGAGCGGCAGCGCCGCATCCGGATCGCCGTCCTGGGCGCGGATCATGGCGCGCCACGTGTCCATCGCACGGCCGTCGCGCAGCGCCGCCTCGACGTCGGCGTCGGGTTGCCCGGCGAGCGCGAGCATCTCGCGGGCGAGCG
>JAGQTK010000184.1 GCA_020439065.1 Microthrixaceae bacterium | reverse complement strand
CAAGGAGGTGGTCGAGGAGCTCTTCCAGCGCAAGCTCTTCAAGGTCGTCTTCGCCACCGAGACCCTCGCCCTCGGCATCAACATGCCCGCCCGCACGGTGGTGCTGGAGAAGCTCGAGAAATTCAACGGCGAGGCGCGCGTACCGATCACGCCTGGCGAGTACACGCAGCTGACGGGACGCGCCGGTCGGCGCGGCATCGATATCGAGGGACATGCCGTGATCCAATGGCACGATTCGCTCGACCCGGAGGCCGTGGCATCCCTCGCCTCGAAGCGCACGTACCCGCTCAACTCGAGCTTCCGGCCCACGTACAACATGGCCGTCAACCTGATCGATCAGTTCGGACGCCTGCGTGCCCGGCAGATTCTCGAGTCGTCGTTCGCGCAGTTCCAGGCCGATCGCGCGGTTGTGGGACTCGCCCGGCGCGTGCGTGAGCAGGAGACCTCGCTCGAGGGCTACGAGACCGCGATGACCTGCCACCTCGGCGACTTCGCCGAGTACGCCAAGATGCGCCGCGAGCAGAGCGACCTCGAAAAGCTCAATCGCCGCGACGTCACTGCGGGTCGCGCGACGCGCGACGCCCGCCTGGCGCAGATCACGACCCTGCGCAAGCGCCTGTCGAAGCACGCCTGCAACGCGTGCCCCGACCGCGAGAAGCACGCCCGGTGGGCGGAGCGGTACTGGAAGCTGCGGCGCGAAACCGACAAGCTGCGCCGACAGATCGAGAGTCGCACAGGCACCGTCGCCCGCATCTTCGACCGGGTGCTCGACGTGCTGCGGGTGCTCGATTACGTCCACATCGACGAGCACGGCGAGGCGAGCCTCACGGAGGCCGGTCGCACGATGCGCCGGATCTACGGCGAACGCGACCTCCTGGTCGCCGAGTCGCTTCGCCTCGGGCTGTGGAAGGACCTGGATGCCGCGGGCCTCGCCGCGCTCGCGAGTTGCCTCGTCTACGAACCGCGCCGCGACGACTCGGCGGGGGAGTACGGGATCCCGCACGGCAGGTTCCGCACCGCGTTCGATGCCACCGGCGAGCTCTGGGCGCGCCTGGACGATCTGGAGCGAGAGCACAAGCTGCCCGGCTCCGAGCCGCTCGCCCCGGGCCTGGCCGCGGCGATGCAATCGTGGTCGCGCGGAGCGGATCTTGATCGCGTCCTCACGCAGGCCGATATGGCGGCGGGCGACTTCGTGCGCGTCACCAAGCAGACCATCGACCTGCTCGATCAGCTCTCGATCGTCGCCGACGGCGAGGTCGGCCGCACCGCCCGCCAGGCGCTCGACTCGGTACGGCGCGGCATCGTGTCGTACAGCACGGCGTGAGCGGCTCCCGCCCTGGCGGCGCGCCCGCGCCCCGCGCCCGTACCCGCACAGCACCCATCCTGCCGTTCTCGGTCGCGGTGTTTGCGGCGGCGGCATCCGGCTTCGTCACCGACCTCGCGTTTCCCGATGTCGGCATCTGGCCGCTGGTGTTCCCGGGAATCGCGCTCATGCTCGTCGCGCTCGTCGGGCGCGGCGTCTGGGGCTCGCTCGTGCTCGGCCTCGTCGGCGGGCTCTCGTTCTTCCTCATCCATCTGGCGTTCGTCGCGCGGTACCTCGGGCCCGTGCCGTGGATCGCGCTAGGCGTGCTGGAGGCGCTCATCTTCGCCCTCGGCGCCGTCGGCATCGCGCTCGCGTACCGGTGGATGCCTGGGCCCGCACCGGCCGGCAGGCTCGTCCTGCTCCCCGCCCTCGTCGCCGCCATCTGGGTGACCCGCGAGAGCGTGGCCGGCATGTTCCCTTACGGCGGCTTTCCGTGGGGTCGCGTCGCCCTCAGCCAGTCGGAGAGTCCGTTCGCCGATGTCACCTCGTGGATCGGGATCTCGGGCCTCTCCTTCGTCCTCGTCGCGATCACGGCCTCGGCGATCGAGTGGTTCCGCGTGCGCGCCTGGGAGCGCCTCGGCACGGGCGTTCGCTCGGCGATCCCCGCGCTCGGCGCGCTCGCGATTGCGCTGCTCATCCCGCAATGGGTAACCACACCCGCCGGCACCATCACCGTCGCCACCGTGCAGGGCAATGGTCCGGCCGGATACTTCGACCCGCGAGGCCCGGGTGATGTGCTCGCCGCGCAGCTTGCGGCGACCGCGCCGCTGCGGCAGACGCCCGGCATCGACGTGCTGGTGTGGCCCGAGGGAGGCGTCGACATCGATCCGCTGCGCAACGCCGCGGTGGCGCGCACGCTCGACTCGCTCGCCCGCGATCTGAATGCGCCCCTCCTGCTGAACGCCATCACCACGCGAGACGACGCGTACTTCAACACCTCGATGCTGTGGGATGCGGGTGCCGGCGCGGTCGCCATGTACGACAAGCGCAACCCCGTGCCCTTCGGCGAGTACGTGCCCGACCGGGCGTTCTACGCCGCCCTCGCCCCGGAGCTGATCGGCATGATCGGCCGCGACTACACCGCGGGCACGAACCCGCCGGTCTTCGACATCGACGGCACCCTCGCCGGGCTCGCGATCTGCTTCGACGTGATCTACGACCCGCTGATCTGGGAGGGCGCGCGCGGTGGCGCGCAGCTGTTCCTGTTCCAGACCAACAACGCCGACTTCCGCGGCACCGACGAGAACCTGCAGCAGCTCGCGTTCGCCCGGATGCGCGCCATCGAAACCGGCCGCGCGGTCGTCAACGTCTCCACGGTGGGCACCAGCCAGGTCATCACCCCGGACGGCACCACCGTCGACAGCATCGGCGTCGACACCGTTGACGCGTCGATCACCACCGTCCCGCTGCGCACCGGACTCACCCCGGCGGTGATCCTCGGTCCCTGGCTCACCGCTCTCATCGTCCTCGCTGCCGCCGGCGCTCTCACCGCGGCGGGGTTCTCCCACCGTGCCCGCACGCGTGCGGCCGCCGCAGATCGTTCGACTGATCCGGGGAGGCACCCATGAACACGCCACGGATGAGGCCTGCCGGAGGTCGACTGGCCTGGTCGCTGCGAACGCTGGCGACGGGCAGCGATCTCACCCTTCCTGGTGACCTGACGGCGGAGGAGTGTGGGTGCGCGCCCACGCCCGCGGAGAGCCGCGCATTCCGGGCCGGGGTGAGCCGGCGCACTCTGCTGACGGCGGGAACATTGAGCGCGGCCGTGGACTCGCTGGCCTGGCTGGAAGCGAACGCGGGCTGACCGATGTGCACGGATCTACCGCGCCACCCCGCTCGCGGGCACCCCCTGACCGCAACGACGAAGAGGACGACCCTGCCATGACCGGAACCGACGCGCTCTCCCTCGACGGCATCTCACTGCTGCTGGTGTGGACGGCGATCGCCACCTACCTGCTCGCGTTCATCGCGTACACCATCGACCTGGCCGGGCGCTCCGTCCCCGCCAGCGTCCCGCAGCGGGAGCCGGTCCTGGCCGGCGCTACCGCACGGGCGGGCCAGCAGACGGACAACGCCCAGAGTGGGTCGGTGGACAGTGTTCGCACGCCGCCCGCGCAGCGTCAACGGCTGCTGTGGGCGCGGATCGGGACGTCGCTGACGGTCCTCGCGTTCCTGTTCCACCTGGCCGGCACCATCCTGCGCGGCATCGCCGCGGAGCGGGTGCCGTGGGCGAACATGTACGAGTTCGCGCTGACCGGCACGGTCTTGATCGTGGCCGTCTACCTGCTGGTGCTGCGCCGCTACGACCTCCGCTTCCTCGGTGCGTTCCTGATCGGCATGGTGGTGCTGCTGCTGGGTGGCGCGACGGTCTC